>PUPA01000082.1 GCA_003552885.1 Natrialbaceae archaeon | reverse complement strand
CGTCGCCGAACAGGCCGCCGAGCTCTCAGACGCCCTCGAGGAGGGCCGACTCGACAACCCCGGCTTCGGGCTGGGGATCGAACTCGAACTCTACGCCGTCGACGACGACGGGGCGCTCGCCAGACTCCCCCGGGCCGTCTTCGACGCCCCGTGTAACAAGGAACTCGGCGTCCACAACGCAGAGCTCAACACGAGCCCCGATCCGTTCGACGGCGACGGCCTCGCGAGCCAGGCCGAGAAGCTCCAGCGGAATCTCCGGGAGACGCGACGGGCCGCCCGCCGGGAGGGACGGGAGCTCGTCCTCGACGCGATGTGGGCGGTTCCGCCGGCGGAGGGGACCCGGTCGTACCTCGGCGACGTCCGCGAACGCGATGGGGTGACCATCGCCGAGAACATGAGCCCCTCCCCGCGGTACGTCGCCATCGACAACGACATCCTCGATCGAACCGGCGGGAGCGTCCCCGTCTCGGTGCCGGGCGCCGACCACGAGTTTCCCTCGATCCTCTGTGAGTCGCTGACGAGCTCGATCCAGCCACACCTCCAGGTGCCCGACGCCGCGAGCTTCCCGCGGTACTACAACGTCGCGCTGGCGGTCGCCGGCCCCGTCCTCGCCGTGACGGCGAACTCCCCGCTCGCGCCGGTCGACCTCTACGATCCGGCGGATCCGTACGCGCTCCTCGACGACACCGCCCACGAGCTTCGCATTCTCGTCTTCGAGGGCTCGATCAACGACGCCTGGGAGAAAGTCCGCTTTCCTCGCCGGATCGAGTCGACCGACGAGACCGTCGACGCGCTGGTCGCCGATCACACCTGCGCGCCGGTCCTCCGGGAGTGGATCGACGACGGCCCCCGGGAGACGTTCGACGAGCGGTTCTGGGAGCTCGATCACAAGCGAGGGACCTACTGGCGGTGGGTCCGTGCGGTGGCCGGCGGCCAGCCGGTCGGCCGCGGCGACGAGCGGTCGATCCGGATCGAGTTCCGACCCGTGCCGACCCAGCCGACGGTCGCCGACAACGTCGCCGTGCTGGCCCTAGTCGCCGGCGCGATCAGGGGACTGGTCGCCGCCGATCACCCCGTCGAATCGCTCCCCCGGGACGCCGCCGTGGGGAGCTTCTACGGCGCCGTCGTGGACGGCATCGACGCCGAACTCGCCTGGATCGACGTCGACGGCGAGCCGACGACCGACTCCACCGTCGTCTACGAGGAGCTGTTCGCCTTCGCCCGGCGTGGACTCCGCGAACAGGGAGTCCCCGAGGAGGCCATCGAGGGACACGTCGGTCCCCTCGAGGCCCGCTGGGAGTCCCGGACGAGCCCGAGCCGGTGGAAGCTCGACCGCGTCCGGGAGGGCCTCGACGACGGCGACGACCTCGAGACCGCGGTCCGGGCGATGGCGAGGGAGTACGTCGAGCGGGTGCGCTCGGAGACGCCCTTCGTCGAGTGGGAGTGAGCCCGCGCGTCGGCCGGGTGGGGGGAGTGAGCCCGCTCGTCGGCCAGTGGACCCCGAGAGGCTGGACCGGTCGCCACCGTGGCGACCCACGGACTTTTAAGTCCGACCGGACCGACCACTCCGTATGAAACGGATCGTCAGCACGGACGATGCACCGGCCGCGGTCGGCGCGTACAGCCAGGCGACGACGGACGGCTCGTTGCTCTTCACCGCCGGACAGATCCCGTTTACCCCCGAAGGGGACTCCCTCGCCGGCGAACCGATCGCCGACCAGACCGAGCGGGCCATGGAGAACGTCCTGGCAATCCTCGAGGCCGAGGGTGCCGGCGTCGAGGACCTCCTGAAGGTGACGATCTACCTCGACGACATCGACGACTTCGAGGAGATGAACGAGGTCTACGCCGACTTCTTCGAGGAGGAGCCCCCGGCACGGAGCGCCTTCGAGGTCGCCAACCTCCCGAAGGGTGTCGGCATCGAGATCGAGGCGATCGCGAGCCTGGAGTGATGCTCCCCCGGGAGGCACCGGCCGATCCGCGCTCGCGGGCGTTCTCTGCGGCGCTCTGGGGCGCGGTCGGCACCCTCGCGTTTCTGGTGGTGTTCCAGGCGTACGCCCTGCTCGCCGGACCCCTGCTCCCGTTCGCCCAGGGAGCGATCGTCGCCTTCGGCGTCGGGACCCTCGCCGCGGTCGGCGCGTACGCCGTCGAGGTCCGGGTCGCCGGCTGGGCGACTCGACGTGCGCGGAGACGGGCGGAAGACGGGGACGGGTAACCCCCAGTCGCCATCGGAGGGTGCCGCCCGTCGACGGGGGCCGATGCCGCCGGAACGCCACGAATCCGGCGGGGCCCGCCGAACCGGACCACAACGGCCATCACCCTCCCGGACCACGTCGGTCTCGATGGTGTGCTCTGAGTTCAACCACGTGACGATCTACGGGGACGACGTCGACGAACTGGTGGCGTTTTACACCGAGGTGTTCGGCCTCGAACGGATCCAGGCGCCGAACCTCGGGAACCCCCTCGCCTGGCTGCGGTGTGGGGACAGACAGCTCCACGTCGTCGAGCGCGAGACCGAACCGCCCCAGTACCACCACTTCGGGCTGGCGGTCGACGACTTCGACGCGGTGTTCGAGCTGGCCCGCGAGCGCGGGCTGTTCGACGAGGCGCTCGCCCCGGAAGACGGGCTCCCGGTGTTCGAACTCCCAGACGGCGCCGTCCAGATGTATCTGCGGGATCCGGCGGGCAACCTGGTCGAGGTGGACTGGCCAGCGGCCGAGCGCCTCGACGAAACGACCAGAGCGCACGTGATCGACCGCAGCGACCGACACCCACAGACGGCGTCCCAGTCGCGGGCGACGCTCTTTCTCGACGGGTGAGTCGACGGCCCCACCCCCGAAGCCGCGGGTCCCGGGAACGAGAGTCTCGTAACAGTTAAACGACCGACCGGGCTAGACCAATGCGAGCCAGGATGGCCGAATGGTAAAGCGCACGCCTGGAAAGCGTGTTCCCTTTGGGGATTCTGGGTTCAAATCCCAGTCCTGGCGTCCTCTGCTGTAAGCAACCGGCGAGCAGCAGGTACCGACGGCGGGGAGTTGAATCAGTTTGAGAAGTGAGCAGGTCGTTGAGTTAATTGGACTAGAATGCTCGCAGACCCGCTCAGCGAGTCTTACGACACGGATTTAGAAGAAGCTTGGGAGAACGAGCGGACGGCGATTGCGTCAGGGCGTTTGCCGTCCAGCTCCACGCCACCGGTTGTCCACTTCGCGAGATAACAACGATTCTCGCTGAATTAGGCGTTGAACGCTCTCATGGCGCGGTTTGAAACTGGGTACATCGGCTAGCTGACAGCGTTCCCGACCCGCCGAGGGCGAAGCGCTCGGCGGGTCGCGGTTGACGAGACCGCTGTCAAGATTACTGGCGAGTGGTCTTGGTTGTACGCCACAATAGACCTCGATACGAAGTTGATTCTCGACGCTCAGTTGTTCGGACGCCACGGCACCGACCCGACGGCTGCGTTCTTGCATGGACTCCGCGAGAAACACGATTCAGCAGTCCACTTTTCACAGGAATCGGAGAGGCCAAAATTTGTCGCGTTACATCCCTTACCTGTACTGGTCATTTCGACACCGGTGCGAATTTTTCTATGACACGCTACACAGGCCAAGACTACAAGAATGCGCGGGGAAAAGGATGCTCCGACGGGGATTTGAACCCGTCGAGACGTCCTCACCTCCGTTGCGCGCGACTCGTCTGCTCAAATCCCCTCTGTGCGCGCTTCGCTCGCTCACAAAAGTTCGCTCGCTGTAGTGCTCCGACGGGGATTTGAACCCCGGTCATTGCCTCGAGAGGGCAATATGATTGGCCGGACTACACTATCGGAGCCCTGCGTTTCCCCGTTACGCGGTGGTGATTTTAAGCGTTCCGTTTCGAGGGTGGAGTGGATGACAGTGACACGTCACTCGTCGAACGGCGACTTCGTCGCCTCGGGTTCGTGTCCCCGGAGGCTGATGATGTTCTCGCGACCCACCCGGAGTTTGCTGATCGTCCCCTCCTCTTCCATCTCCGAGAGGAGCATGCTGACTTTCGACTTCGACCAGCCGGTCTCCTCGACGATGTTCACCTGTTTCATCCGGCCGCCGTTGTCAGTGATCAGGTCGACGACCCGGTCCTCGTCGGTGAGGAAACTCTCGTCGGGGACGGCTCCGTCGGCGTCGCCGGTCGGTTCCTCGTCTTCCGGGGACCCCTCCCCCCGGGAGCCGACCCGAGTGGAGCCGTACCAGGCGGCCGCCACCCCGGCCCCGAGGAGCACGAGGAGGGCTGCGGCGATCCAGCGTCCGGAGTCGTCGGCTCCGTCACCCGGGCCCTCACCGGCCGCGTCGGCACTCGATTCGGCCTCGGGCGTCACGAGCACCGCCCTGGGCTGGCCGTCGGCGAAGTCCCGCTCGCCCGTCCAGGTGACCGACTCCGCACGCTCCAGTTCCGCCCCGGCGTACTCGGCGTCGCCTTCGGGCTGGACGTTCTCGAAGGCGAGTGTGCCCTCCGGCTGGACGACGAACGACTGGTCGGGGCCGATGTAGAGTCCACCCTCGAAGACGTCGCCGACGACGACGCGTCCGTCGTCGACGGCCGCGAACCCGGACCACGTAAACGACATCTCGACGTACCCCATCGCGTTCGGCCGGTAGTCGACCCCGGCAGAACGGTTGAACTCGTCCGCCTCCATCTCCCGGTCGGTGCGATCGGTCCCGCTGTCGGCGAGCGCCTGTGCCTGGACGGTGAACTCGTCGTAGATGTCGGTTTCCTCCTCCTGGAACTCCTCTGTGAACGCCTCGAAGTCGGCTTCCTCCTCGGCGGTGAGTCGGCGCTCGTGACGGAACGTCCAGGTCGCGTCGCCGTCCTCGTCGACGGTGACGACGAAGGTGGTGCTGTCGAACTCCTGGTCGTCTTCGAGGGCGTGGACGACACCAGCCGAGTCACCGGCCGGGTCCGAGAACAGCCAGAACGTCGCGCCGCCGGTGGCGACCGAGACGACGAGGACGATGACGACCAACGCGGCCGGAGCCGACCGATACATTCGGAGGACAGTACGCGCCGTAGCTAAAAGAACTTGTGAAAGGGTAGAACCAACGTCACGGGAAGTGGAGTGTCGACGGTTCCGATCCGTCCAGCTGCCGAAGCCGGTGTCGACACGCACAAACCGGCCGCGGACGTACCACCGGTATGATCGACAACCTCGCGGCGGGAGTCCGTGCGTTCACGAGCAACGCGTTTCTCGTCGGCGGCGAGCGGCCGGTCCTGGTCGACACCGGGGCGAACTTCGACGTCGTCTCGAGGGTCGAAGGACGCGTCGACGGCCTCGACGCCGTCGTTCTGACACACACCCATCCCGACCACGTCGGTAACCTGTCGGCGGTGAAGCGGGCTTTCGACGTGGAGGCGTGGGGATACGACGACGGTCAGGACGGCGTCGACCACGCCGTCGCCGACGGGGATCGACTCCGGCTCGGTGACCACCGGTACGTCGCTCTCCACACCCCGGGTCACAAGGACGATCACCTCTGTTTCTACGCCCCGGAGCCGAAGATCCTGTTCGCGGGGGATCTAGTCTTCCAGAACGGGGGTTTCGGGCGCACCGACCTCGCCGAAGGCGACCGGGCGACGCTGGTCGAGAGCGTCGACCGCGTCCTCGAGTGGATCGACCCCGACCTCGCGGAGCTCCACGTCGGCCACGGGCCGAGCGTCACGAACGAGCCCTACGGCCACGTCGAGCTCGCCGCGCGGATGGCCCGTCAGGGCTGAGTGGGTGGCCCCGACTCGGTGGCGTCGTCCCCCACGGCCGGGGATCACTCGGCGAGTCCGTAGTAGCCCGGCTCCTCGTCGGTCCGGGGTTCGGCGACGACGAGGTCGTCGGCGTTGGTCATGATCCAGGGGATCGCCCAGTCGAGGAGGATCTCTTCGGTCTCCGGGTCGAGCTCGGCGTCGGGCTCGAGCCCCTGGAGCAGCCGGGCGACCTCGTAGACGGTGTACATCCGTCCCTCTTCGAGCAGCTCCTGGGGGGTGTAAAAGTCACACGGGTGGAGTTCGTCGAACGCCGATTTCGGCACGGGCATGTCCCAGGCTACGCCGGTGGCGGGCCTAAACGGTGTGGGTTCCGTCCACCGGGGCCGTCGGCCACCGACGGCACTCGTCGGGCGACGGTCGAAAAAACGCGAAATCTGACGCCTCGGGTGGGAACGGCCTACTCCCAGTGGTCGACGCACTTCTCGTACTCCTCGGCGACTTTCTCCCAGTCGACCACGTCGAAGAAGCCGTCGACGAAGCTTCCGCGGTCGGGGCCGTAGTCGTAGTAGTAGGAGTGTTCCCAGACGTCACAGGCCAGGATCGGGTGTGATCCCCACAGCGCGCCCTGGTCGTGTTTGTCGACGACGAGGTTGCGCAGCTGTTTGGCTACGGGGTCGTAGACGAGCAGCGCCCAGCCGCTCGCGTCACCCGCGGCGGCCTCGAACTCGCCTTTCCAGCCCTCGTAGGAGCCGAAGTCCTCCTCGATCCGCTCGGCGAGGGCACCGTCGGGCTCGCCGCCACCGTCGGGGGACATGTTCTCCCAGAACAGGGTGTGGAGGTAGTGACCACAGCCGTTGTGGGTGACGCTGCGGATCGCCGCGGCCGAGCCGTCGAACTCGCCGGACTCGCGGTTCTCTGCCAGGGTCCCTTCGGCTCCGTTGAGGCCGTTGACGTACCCCTGGTGGTGGGTATCGTGGTGCCAGGTGACGACCTGTTCGGAGATCGATGGCTCGAGGGCGTCGTACTCGTACGGCAGCGGTGGAAGTTCGTGATCCGTCATGTGTAACACCATACGTACCCACGTGGGCGTTCGTGTTAAACATTCAGGATCGGGATGCTAACATTGGGCAACTGTGATGGGTTTCGCCGCGTCGTCGCGGCCGACGTCCGCCGGGCCCTACCGCTCTTTGTGGTAGGCGTGTTCGAGCCACTCCTCGAGCGACGGCGGGGCCCAGTACCGGACGGTCCCGCTGCGGGGGTCGTACTCCGCCACCCCGGCGTCGACGAGCCTGGGGACGTGGACGTGTCGGAGCGAGGTGAGCACCGCGTCCCGTCCCGCCCCGTCCTCGAGTGACGTCACCCAGTCCGTGAGCTCCGCTATGGTCGCGACCCCGTCCTCTGCGTCGTGGAGGTAGTAGAGGACACATCGCCGTCGTCCGCTGGCGAGAACGTCGAAGACGGTGTCGAGGGAGAGCGACTCGGCGGTCGCCACCACCGACCGACCGGATTCCCGCTCACGCATCGCCTGACCACCTACCGTGAATTACCATTCGAGACCACCACGGGAGGTTTCTATGGCCCACACATTAGATGTTACGTCGCCCACGGTCGGGTTCGGGGAGGTCGTCCGACGGTCACCGAACTCCCTGGTTCGCGTCGACGACCGACCCGCGTCCGTCGCACACTCCGCGTCGACGGCCGGTCCGGGCAGGCCGACTCACTCCGTGTCGACGACCCACCGATCCGAGTACGCCGTGTCACACTCACACATCGCGTAGGCGTGGACCACGTCGCCCTCCGCGTAGAGTCCGCCGACCTCCTCGTTTCGCCCTTCGACGAACGCGAAGACGAACGCCGCCTCGTGGTCGTCGCCGTCGGGGCAGCGCCCGCCGGCGAGGTCGTCCTCGACGACGCCGTCGACGTCCATCGCCGCGCCGGCGAACTCCATCGCGTCCATCCCGGTCGCCGCCCGAAACGCGTTCCGGCCGCGCTCGCCGTCGACGACGATCACGAACCCGCCGTCGACCCGTTCGCCGAACCGTTCGAGACGCCCGTCGTCGACGACCGACTCGGAGAGAAAGAGCGCAACGTCGGTCGGCCGCTCGCCACGGAGGAACGCCTCACGCGTGTCGGTCATAGGCTGCGTTCTCGCCGGCGGCTGAAAAAGGGAGCGGAGCGGGCGTCCCTACGCGTACGCCTCGAACTCCCGGCCGAACGCGAGGAAGTAGACGGTGCCGACGAGGCCGATCGCCGTCGCGAGCCCGAACGCGACCGTCGGGCTCCCGGCGTAGGTAGCCTCCGAAAACGGCACCGAAAAGCCCCCGTAGATAGCCCCGCCGAGGGCCGCACTCGGGATGACGACCGCGTTGCGCGCGAGGTAGTACGAGCCCGCGACCCGCCCACCCGTGTCCCGCTCCGCCGG
>PUPA01000080.1 GCA_003552885.1 Natrialbaceae archaeon | reverse complement strand
GCCTCGCACAACCCTCCGGAGTACAACGGTGTGAAGTTCATCCCTCACGACGGCGCGCCGGCGCTCCCCACGGTGATGGACGCCGTCGCCGACCGGCTGGCGGAGCCCGACTCCCTCCCGCCGGCCGACCACGGGCGCGTGCGCGAAGTCGACTTCGTGACGTCCCACGCCGACGCCTGCGTCGAGTCGGTCGCGAGGGTCCTCGACGAACCCGTCCTCGACGGACTCACGGTCGCCTACGACGCCATGCACGGCAGCGGCCGCGACACGACCGACGCCCTCCTCGAACGGGCCGGCGCGTCGGTGACGCCCATCCGCGGGGATCCGCGGGCAGACTTCGGCGGCTCACCTCCCGAGCCAGCCCCGGACAACCTCGAGACGCTCCTCGAGACGGTCGCCGCTGGTGAGGCCGACCTCGGGATCGCCAACGACGGCGACGCCGATCGGATCGCCGTCGTCACCCCCGGACGGGGCTATCTCGACGAGAACCTCCTCTTTGCCGCCCTGTACGACGCCCTCCTCGCCGAGGACGCCGGACCGGCGGTCAGAACGGTCTCCACGACGTACCTGGTCGACCGCGTCGGCGCGGCGAGGGGCGAGGGGGTCTACGAGGTGCCCGTCGGATTCAAGTGGATCGCGGCGTCGATGGCCGACCACGACGCCCTGATCGGCGGGGAGGAGTCCGGCGGCTTCACCGTCCGGGGCCACGTCCGGGAGAAAGACGGCGTCCTCCTGGCGCTGCTGGTCTCTACGATCCACGCCGAAGAGTCCCTCGACGACCGCGTCGACCGCCTGCTCGCCGATCACGGGACGGTCGTCCAGGACAAACGGAGCGTCCCCTGCCCCGACGCCGAGAAGGGACGGGTCATGGCCGCCCTCGAGGGGGCGATTCCGGAGGCGGTCGCCGACCGGCCCGTCGAGGACGTGAACACCGTCGACGGCTTCAAACTGCTGCTTTCTGACGGCTCGTGGCTGCTCGTCCGCCCCAGCGGCACCGAACCAGCCCTGCGGGTGTACGCCGAGGCCACGGACAGCGACCGCGTCGAGACGCTGCTCGAGGCGGGCGAGGGCCTGCTGGCCGAGCGGCTGTAGCTCCCGACGGTTCGGCTCCGGTCGTCGTCGGCCGTCCACGGAACCGAAACGGGGCTACCGAAGGGCGTGGCGGCCGGAGCGGCTACGTTTCGTCATCGTGAACGCGACGGACGGGCCGACGCGTCTCGGATGGATCGACCCGCCCTCGGTCGGCGGTCGTCCACGCTGGTCGGCGGTCACAGCCGGTGGTCACGCGGTGAGGGTGAGCTCGATTACGTTCCCCGCGCGCTCGAGGGCCGCCCGGATACGCTCTTTGGCCCCGCCGGTCGCGACCCTGCTTACGGGCCCGGTGACGCTGATCGCGGCCGGCCGCTGGCCGGGCGTCGAGAGCGGGCGGGCGATACAGAACATCCCCTCGACACACTCCTCGCGGTCGTAGGCGACCCCCTCGGCGCGGACGGCGTCGACCTCCTCGAACAGCTCCGCCTCGTCGGTGATCGTGTGCGGGGTCGCCCGCGGGAGGCCGTGGGCGTCGACGATCGCCTCGATCCGTTCGTCGGGCAGCGTCGCGAGGATCGCCTTCCCAACCCCCGTCGAGTGGAGGTGTGCGTGTCGGCCCATCGGGGTGTCGATCTCGACTGCGTCCTCGCCGCTGGCGGTGTGGACGTACACACCCCTTCCGCCCTCCTCGAACATGAGGTTCGCCAGCTCGCCGGTCTCCTCGGCCAACCGATCCACCTCCGGACGGGCCGTATCGTAGACGCCGTCGTACCGCCGTGCGTACCCGCCGAACTCGAGGGGCCGGAGGCCGATCCGGTACCGGTCGCCGTACTGGACGACGAACCCCTTCGACTCGAGCGTGCGGAGGTGTTTGTACACCGTGCTCTTGGCGATAGAGAGGTGCGTCGCGAGCTCGGTAACCCCCGCCTCGCCGTCGAGCTCTACGAGCCCCTCGAGGATTCCGATCGAGGTCTCCGTCGCCCGGACGCGTTCCTCGCTCATACCGACGAATGCACACCACCGTCTATAAGGGTTGTTCGACGGACCCGTTCGCGCCATCGAAACGCCGGATGCGGCGGTCCCCGGTGGCCGTCGGACCTGCAGACGGCTCAGAGTGGACTCCGATGGCGTGTCACGTCCGATCTTCCCCATGCGTCCCGAAGACGGCCACCAGTAGGCGTTTCGGAGCCGAGAACATAAAATATCCGACATATTTATGTGCGTGTGGGACGTGTCTACTGGTGATGCCAGCCGACCGACGAACCGACACGATCGAGCGGATGAGACTCAAAGACACCCCACACCACGAGGACCTCCGGCGGACGACGAGCCCGGTCGGTCGCCTCCTCCGGCGGCTGCGGTAAGGTCGGCGCAGACGTCGTTACGAACCCTTGGCTCTCCGACGCCCAGAGAATTACACGATCCGTCGTGGCCCGCCACGGCCGTCGTTCGGACGGAGAGGCGGCCGCCGCTCACGGCGGGACGATCCGTCTCAGTCCTTCCGTTTCACCACGTCCCCGAGGGTGTAGCTGCCCGTCGAGGCGCCCCCGCTCCACTCGGTGTCGTCGCCGCCGCCCTCGGCGGTGAGACTCACCCCGAGGTTACCCTCGAGTTTCGACTGGACGGCGTCGCTCGGGAGGATCTCCCCACGTTCGAGCTTGCGGATGAGACTCGCCTTCTCGTTGAGCTCGTCGGCCAGCTCCGACTGGCTGAGCCCTCTTTTCTCCCGGCCCCGCCTGATCCGGTCGTCGTAGTCGGTGGCGAGCTCGTCGACGTCGTCGAACATGTCCGACCGACCCTGGGAGCCGCCGGTCGACCCCCCGGAGCTCGTCGTCCCCGTCGACCGGGAGCTCGACGTCGAGCCGGTCGAGTACTTCGTCGAGGTGCTCGACGTCGAGCTCTTCGTTTTCACCTCGGTGCCGAAGCCGGTGCAGTTAGAACAGACCTGCAGCTTCGCGCCCTCGACTTTGATCGTCGTCGGGGACGACGTCTCGGCGCCACACATCTCACACTGAACCATGTGCGACCCTATACCGTGGCGCCTGATAAAGGATGCGCCCGGAGCCGCCGGCGTGAACGGCCGAGGTCCTCGCTCGCTCGGGCCGTTTACCCCTCCTCGGGTCGGTCGACGACGACCGCGCCGTCCTCGACGGACACCTCGAGCAAGCTGGTGACCTCGACGGGCAGCTCGTCGACGTCGACGTCGGTCCGTCTGAGGACGGTGACGACCTCGAGCAGCTCCGCGTCGGCGGCCTCTATGGCGGCGACGACCGCCCGGATCGTCCCGCCCGAAGAGAGCACGTCGTCGACGAGGACCACGCGGTCGCCCGCCTCGACGCCGTTCAGGTGGAGTTCGCTCTCCCCGTAGCTCGTCTCCTGGTGGACGGTGACCTCCTCGGGGAAGCCGTACCGTCGTTTCCGGGCGACGACGAACGGGATCCCCGTCGAAAGCGAGAGGGCCGTCGCGTGGTGGATCGCCATCGCCTCTGGTGCGACGATCGCGTCAGCGTCGGTGAGATCGACCGCCTCGCGGATCCCGGCGGCGACGGCCTCTAGCACCTCGGGCTCGACGGTCGGCACCCCGTCGGTCACCCCGTGGACGAAGTACTCGTAGCCGTCCCGGTCGACGACCGGCGCCGCACGCAGCGACTCCGCGAGCGGTTCGAGGGCGTCTCCCATAGACGTCGGTTCGACGACTCCACGCAAAGACGTGTCGGTGGCCGGCCCGGTGCCGACGGACGTGTCAGTTCCGGTCCAACCCTCATGGACGTGTCGGTGTCGGCCCGGTTCCGATGGAGTTATAGGTGCCTCCCCACACGTACGGGGTACACATGGCACGTGATACGCCCGCTGTGGAGGATAGAGTAAGTCGCCGCGAGGCGGCTGGCCGGGAAATTCGCTCCCGAAACTGAGGCCTTCACGGCCGGAGGCGACGCGGTCGGAGACGATGAAATGGTAACAGTTCTCGATACGACGCTCAGGGACGGCGAGCAGGCGCCGGGGGTCTCGCTGTCCCCCGGGGAGAAAGCGAAGATCGCACTCGCGCTCGAACGCGCCGGAGTCGGCGTGATCGAGGCCGGAAGCGCCTGTACTGGCGCCGGCGAGCGCCGGGCGATCTCGCGGGTGACCGACCTCGAACTCGAGGCGACCGTGACCAGCTTCTGTCGCGGCCTCGAGCGGGACGTCGACCACGCACTGGACTGTGACGTCGACGGCGTCCACCTCGTCGTCCCCTCGAGCGACCGCCACATCGAGGGGAAAGTCGGCACGACCCACGAGGGCAACCTCGAGTCGACCGCCGCGCTCGTCGAGCACGCGAAAGCCCACGGGCTGTGGGTCGAAGTCATCGGCGAGGACGGCTCCCGGGCCGACCTCGAGTACCTCGAGAAGCTGCTGGGGACCGCCCTCGAGGCCGGCGCCGACCGGGTCTGTTTCGCCGACACCGTCGGCCACGCCGGCCCCGAGCTGACCCGTGAGGCCGTCGCCGGACTGGCCGAGCTGGGTCCCGTGAGCGTCCACACCCACGACGACCTCGGACTCGGCGTGACGAACGCCCTGGCCGGGGTCGCCGCCGGCGCCGACCTCGTCCACTGTACGGTAAACGGCATCGGCGAGCGGGCGGGCAACGCCGCCTTAGAAGAGGTGGCGATCGCCCTCTCGCACGTCTACGACGTCGAGACCGTCGAGCTCGCCGAACTGTACGAGCTCGCCCGGACGGTCTCCCGGGCGACCGGCGTCGAGCTCCCCCCGAACAAGGCGGTGGTCGGCCAGAACGCCTTCACCCACGAGAGCGGCATCCACACCGACGGCACGCTCAAAGACGAGCGGATGTACGAGCCGTACCCGCCGAGCGTCGTCGGCCGCGAGCGCCGGCTCGCACTCGGCAAACACGCCGGTCGCGCGGGCGTCCGGGCAGCCCTCGAAGAACACGGCGTCGAGGCGACCGACGGCGAGCTCGCCGAGATCGCCTCGCGGGTGACCGAGATCGGTGACCGGGGCCGTCGGGTCACCGACGCCGATCTGCTCGCGGTCGCCGAGGACGTCACCGGCGACGACCGCGAGCGCACCGTCGAGCTGCTCGACCTCACCGCGATCAGCGGCGGGGACGTCCCGACCGCGAGCGTCCGTCTCGACGTCGCCGGCGAGGAACACGTCGCTTCGGGCACCGGCTCCGGGCCGGTCGACGCCGCCGTCGAGGCGGTCCGTGGCGCGCTCGGGACCGCCGCCGACGCCGAGCTCGACTCCTACCACGTCGACGCGGTCACCGGCGGCACCGACGCCGTCGTCACCGTCGAGGTGACGATGAGCCGAAACGACCGCTCGGTGACCGTCGCCAGAAGCGAAGCCGACATCACTCGCGCGAGCGTGACGGCCATGGTCGACGCCCTCGACCGGCTGCTCGAGGACGACCAGCCCGTCCCCGCGCCCGCGGACGACTGAACGGGTTCCGCCACGGCGGCCGTGCGGTCTCACGGCTCCCGGCCGTCCGCTCCCCCCGCTCTGTCGATAGAAAGCTTTGTATTCGGCCCGTCTGAAAATCGTTCCTGGTTACATGTCCCCCGTGCGGCCCCTCCCGACCGTCGCCGTACTGGCGCTGGCCGTCCTGCTCGCCGGCTGTCTCTCCCTGTCGGTCGGCGACACCGATCCGGATCCCGAGGCGCTCCTCGGGGAGGTTGCAGAGAGCCACGGGGACGTAGAGGCCATCGAGGCCGTCCGGACGACGGAGCTCGAACGCGACGGGAACCGGGTGAGCTGGACCCAGCGGGTCCTCGAGCGACCGCCGGACGCGGTCCGAGCCGAGCTCCTCGAGTCGACCGACCCCGACCGGACCCCCGGGGACCTCTCGGCCACGAACGACAGCCACGCCTGGACGTACGACGCCGAAGCGGACGTCGCCGAGGTGCGTCTCCGTGACGAACGGGGGCTCCGGCCGACCCCGGAGGACCCGCGTGGAACCTACGAGGAACTCCTCGGAGGCTACGAGCTCTCCTACGAGGGAACGGAAGAGCTCGAAGGCGGCGTGGCACACGTCGTCGAGGCGACCGAGCCGACCAACGAGACGGTCGAGCGGTCGGTCGGCCTGCTCGTCGGTGACACCGCCTACGTGCTCCCGATCGAGACGGACCTCGAGGACGCCGAGGTGAGCCGGACGGTCTGGATCGACGACGAGCTGCGGTATCCGGTCAGAGAGCACGTCGAGATAGAGCGTCCGGAGGGACCAAACGGCTCGGTGACCCGGAGCTACGAGGAGCTCACCGTCGACCCCGAGCTGGACGAGGAGCCGTTCGAGCCGCCGGCCGACGCCGAGGTCGTCGACCTCGGGCCCGACCGCCACGACCGGTTCGACTCGCTCGAAGCGACCGACGACGCGGTCGACCTCGACCTCCCGGAGCCGCCGGTCGACGAGGGGTACGCGTTCGACGGTGCCGTGGTGAGGGAGGACCGCGAGGAGACGACTGTCAGCCTCTGGTACGTCGAGGAGGGCGAGACGGACCGACAGCTGTACGTCGAACTCACCGAGTCGGATCGGAACCTGATCCGGGCGGACTGGGAGGAGACGACGGTCGGCGAACAGGACGGGCTGGTCGGCGAGAGCCACGGCTTCGACTTTTTCGCCTGGGAGTGTGCGGACGTCGGCTACGAGGTCGGTCACTCGACCGACCGTGACGTGGCCGAAGACGTCGCGGCCGAGCTGGGCTGTCGGTGACCGTCGTCGCGGCCGAGCTGGGCAGTCGGAGATCGTCACCGTGATCGGGCCGAGTCCTCGAGGCGACGGTCGGCCTCGACGGCCGCGACCCCGACGATCCGTCGCTGGCGGCATGGAAAAGTATAGGGCGACGACGGGCGCACACGTAGTCGAATGAGTGATTCGGGATACGACCACGCGGCGACCGAGCGACGGTGGCAGGAGGCCTGGGACGAGGCCGACGTCTACCGAACGCCCGACGACGTCGAAGATCCCACCTACGTCCTCGGGATGTACCCATACCCCTCCGGAAAGCTCCACATGGGTCACGTCCGTAACTACACGATCACGGACGCCTACGCCCGCTACCGGCGGATGCGCGGCGACGACGTGCTCCACCCGATGGGGTGGGACGCCTTTGGCCTCCCCGCCGAGAACGCGGCCAAAGACCGCGATACGAACCCTCGAGACTGGACGTTCGACTGCATCGAGACGATGCGCGAGCAGATGGAGGCGATGGGGTTTGGCTACGACTGGGACCGCGAGATCGCGACCTGCACGCCCGAGTACTACCGGTGGAACCAGTGGCTGTTCACCCGATTTTACGAGGAGGGGTTGGTCGAACGCCGGGACGCGGACGTGAACTGGTGTGAGGAGTGTGAGACCGTCCTCGCCGACGAACAGGTCGAAGGCGAGGACGAACTGTGCTGGCGCTGTGACTCCCCCGTCGTTCAGCGCGATTTAGAGCAGTGGTTCCTCTCGATTACCGACTACGCAGACGAGTTGCTCGAGGCGATCGACGAGCTCGAAGGGTGGCCGAACTCGGTCCGCCAGATGCAGCGCAACTGGATCGGCCGCCAGTACGGCAGCGAGGTGGACTTTCACGTGGACGGCCACGGCGACGTCCGCGCGTTCACCACCCGCCTCGACACGATCTTCGGCGCGACCTTCTTCGCACTCGCCCCGGATCACCCGATCAGCGAGGCGCTCATCGAGGAAGACGACGCCGTCCACCACTTCCTCCACCACGAGGCCGACCCCGACGGCGACGAGCCGAACGGGGTCCGGACCGGTCTGACCGCGACCAACCCCGCAACCGGCGAGGAGATACCGGTCTACGTCGCCGACTTCGTCCTCTCGGACGTCGGCACCGGCGCGCTGATGGGCGTGCCGGGGCACGACGAGCGAGACCACGCCTTCGCGACGAAGATGGGCGAGGCGATCGTCCCCGTGGTCGCCCCCGAACCCGACGACTGGGACGGCGAGACCGTCCCCGACGCGCCGGACGTCGGCGAGGAAGCGTTCACCGACGACGGCGTCCTCGTCGACTCCGGTGAGTACTCCGGGCTCGACAGCGAGACCGCCCGGGAGCGGCTGACGGCCGACCTCGAGCGCGCTTCCGAGTCGACCCAGTACCAGCTGCGCGACTGGGGGATCTCCCGACAGCGCTACTGGG
>PUPA01000104.1 GCA_003552885.1 Natrialbaceae archaeon | reverse complement strand
TCACGGACGCACTGGGCGTTCGGGTGTTAATTCCAGCCGACCCATCTTGGGAAGGTCGAGGGGAATTAAATTCGCCTGCGACAGCACGGCCCGTTTTGGGACGTGCGGTCAAAACGGTGAAGCCTCGGGGCTTGACCCCGAGGTACTTCACAGACCCGTACCCGGTGACGTCCGGTAGGGCCGTACTCGGTGACTCCTTGTCGAGTGACTTCGCGTCCGGTAGGTCCGTGTCTCGTACCTCCGTACCCCATCCACCCGGGGAGCGACACACCCCCTGCAAATTTGGGGTCGCTTTACTCGCCGGTCCGGATCGTACGAACGTACATGGAAAAGTATCTCACCAGCTGTCCGGCCTGTGGTCGCGACTTCGAGGCCGACGAGGAGATGCGGGCGGCCACGCTGGAGTACGGCTGCCCGATCTGTGCGACGGCGCTCACCCCGGCTGCGTTCACCCCGCAGTGACGGCCCGTTCGCGCCTCCGGCGGGGGAGTCGCCGCGACCGGCGGCAGGCTCGCCCGCGTGGGTGCCCGCGAGAGACCTGACACCGCGGCTCTACGGCCCACCGCACACCGTGGCTCCACGGAGCCGACGATCTAGCCGTCGAATCCCTCCTCCCAGCGGAACCGGCCGTTTCGCTGGACGACCTCGCCGTCGACCTCGAGTCGGGACGCCTCGCTCACGTCGAGGATCATGTCGACGTGAACCGCGCTCTCGTTGCCCGACTCGCCCGCGGGCAGGCAGGCGTCGTACGCCCGGCCCACGGCCAGGTGGACGGTGTCGCCCATCTTCTCGTCGAAGAGGACGTTGTCGGTGTAGCGGTCGACGCCGCGATTCATCCCGATCCCGAACTCCCCGAGTCGACGGGCGCCCGCGTCGGTGTCGAGGATCCCCGCGATCACGTCCTCGCCCTCGGCGGCCTCGAACTCGACGACTTCGCCGTCCTCGACGGTCAGCCGGACGTCCCGGACGGGCCGACCCCGGAGGGTCATCGGGACGTCGAAGGTGACCTCCCCGTCGGCCGCCGCCGGGGCGGTGAACACCTCGCCGCTGGGGAGGTTGTGTGAGTCGTAGGCGACCGAGGCGGCGCTGTTGACCGCGCTCCGTCCCTCGATCGACGCCCGCAGGTCGGTCCCCGCGGAGACGAGCCGGAGCTCGCTGCCCGCGTCGAGGAGCGCTTTCATCCCGGCCATCTCCTCGGCCATCGCCTCCCAGTCTCTGAGTATCGCGCCGTAGGCGAACTCGCGGTACTCCTCGGTGGCCATGTTCGCCGCCTGGGCGAGCGATCGCGTCGGGTGGACGGTCGAGACCCACCGGGTGTCGTAGCGCGCCTCCCGGACGGCCCGATTCGCCCGCCGGTGGCCCCGGCGGCGGTCGTCGGGGACGTCGGCCGTCGCGCTCCGGTTGCGGCCGCCGCCGAGCGAGAGGTAGACGTCGGCGGCCTCGAGCAACGCCCGCTCGTGGCTCGACTCCTCGAACTCGCCGTCGTGGGCGCGCAGGTACGCCCGGCGGAGCTCCCCGGAGCCGTAGGTCGCGAGGAGGGTCGCACCCCGCTCGCCGAGTTTCTCGGCGACGGCGACCGCCAGCTCGTGGGCCTCCGGGCCGACCGAGACGACGACGTCGTCGCCGGCTCCGACCCGCGCGCTCCAGTCGACGAGGATCTCCGCGTGTTCGCGAACGCGTTCGTCCATGGCGGCGTTCGGAACCAGGGGCGTATAGCTCCGGGGGTCGGAGCCGTCCGGGAGCCGTGGTGGACGCCCGGGAGTCGCGATGGACAGCCGGGAGCCGCGGTGGACACCCGTCAGGCCGCCGTCCGGACGTCCGCGTCCGACCGCGAGCGCACGAGCCCGACGACGAGGTAGACGACGGGCGTATCGAGGACCGCGATCGCGACTTTCAGCAGGTACTGGCCGACGATCAGGGCGGGGATCGCCGCGAGCGGCAGGGCTCCCTCGATCCCCAGCAGCGTCGGGGCGAGAAAGAACGCGACGCTCACGAAGAGTACCGTGTCGATCGCCTGGCTCGTCGCGGTCGAGACGAGGTTGCGAAGCCACAGCAGCTCGGGGCCGGTCCGGTCGCGAATCTCGTGGAAGAGCCAGACGTCCCAGTTCTGGCTGACGACGTACGCGAGCAGGCTCCCGACCACGACGTTCGCCGCCGGGCCGAGGACCGCGGCGAACTCGCCGGGGTCGACCGGCGAGGCCTCCGAGGCGGGCGCGAGGATCGTCGACCACACCAGAAGCAAGACGACGAAGTTCATCGCGAACGCGACGTTGACGACCACCGCCGCGGCCCGCCGCCCGTAGAGTTCGGCGTAGCAGTCGCTGGCGAGGAAGGTGAGCGCGTACGCGAGCGCCGCGCCGGGGAGCACGAGCTCCGGCCCCGCGATCGGCAACGCGAACGGGAGCTCGAAGGCGAGGATCTTCGCCGCCGTCAGCTGGGCGGTCGCGAGCGCCGTCACGAACAGGCCGATCAGCGCCACCTGCGGGATCGTCGGGGTCGCACCTCGCGTCTCGGTCATCGACGCCGTCTACCCACCTCGGTTACTTAAACGGTGCTATCCGAAGAAGCTCCGGAGAATCTCTGACTATGCACGGGGAGCCCGGAAGTATCGATTCGGAGGGAGTACCGGTTCGGGTTCGTCGGTTCGGGAGGTCGGGCACCCGGCCGGACGACGAGTGGTGACCACGAACTCTTTGTCCGTCCGGCTCGACGGGAGGGTCGATGATCGACGACCTGGAGTGGACGGCCCCCGAGGGGTGGCCGCGGATCGAGACGATCGACGCCCACACCGGCGGGGAACCCCTGCGGATCGTCGTCGACGGCTTCCCGGATCCGGAAGGGGCGAGCATTCTGGAGAAACGCCGGCACGCCCGCGAGGAGCTCGACGAGTACCGTCGGGCGCTGATGTACGAGCCCCGCGGCCACGCCGACATGTACGGTGCGATCCTCACCGAGCCGACCGACGGGAGCGCCGACGTCGGCGTCCTGTTCACCCACAACGACGGCTACAGCACGATGTGTGGCCACGGAATCGTCGCCCTCGGCACCGTGCTCGTCGAGGCCGGGGCGGTCGAGCCCGGACCGATCCGGATGGAGACCCCCGCCGGAATCGTGACCGCGCGGCCGACGGTCGGGGACGACGGGGGTAGCGGGGGCGACGCCGAAGACGAGGGGAACGTCGGTAACGGGGGCGACGCCGGTGACGAGGGGAACGCCGAAGACGAGAAGAGCGCCGGTGACGGGGACGACGGACCGCCGACGGTCGACAGCGTCGCCTTCGAGAACGTCCCGTCGTTCGTCTACGCCCGCGACCGGCTCGTCGACGTCCCCGGGGTAGGCCGGGTCGAGTACGACGTCGCCTTCGGCGGGGCCTTCTACGCCTACTGTCGGGCGGCGGAGGTCGGCGTCGGACTCTCCCCCGGGGACGCGCCGACGCTCGCCGACGCCGGTCGCCGGATCAAAGCCGCCGTCGCCGACGACATCGAGATCGACCACCCCCACGAGTCGGAGCTGTCCTTCCTCTACGGGACGATATTCACGGGCGAGCCGGTCGGAGACGGAGCCGACAGCCGCAACGTCTGTGTGTTCGCCGACGGCGAGGTCGACCGCTGTCCGACGGGCACCGGCGTCAGCGGCCGGCTCGCGCTCGCCGCCGACGACGGTCGGCTCGCCCCGGGCGAACCGTTCACGGTCGAGAGCATCGTCGGCTCGACGTTCACCGGTCGGTACGAGGGGCCGATCGAGTACGGCGGCTACGACGCGGTCGTGCCGACCGTCCGCGGGAGCGCCCACGTCACGGGGAAACACACGTTCGTGCTCGACCCCGTGGATCCGTTCCGGGAGGGGTTCTTGCTCCGGTAGGGACGGCGCCCGACCGGGCCCCGGCGGGGACGGCCACGACCGCGATCGGGGGTACACTCATATCGCTAGAGGCCGAAGTCGTGTCGGGGATGGGAGTATGACAGATACACTCGTGTTACCTGCACACGGGCTCGAGGAGCCACACGTCCCGGTTCCGTCGGGACACGCACCGCGGCTCGAGGCGGCGTTCGGACCGGGTGCGCTGTACGTCTACGAACGCGACAACGCCGAGGCCTACCTCTCCGCGGCGAACCCGGTCGAAGTCCGTCGGTAGCCACGGGCGGTCCGTCGACGGGACGCGCCACAGGAAGTCGGCGTCGAGCCGTAGCCACAGGAAGTCGGCGTCGAGCCGTAGCCACAGGAAGTCGGTACCGAACCGCGACCGACAGCGGCAAGTCCGGCGCGTCCTCACTGTAGCCGTGAGTCGGACGCTGCTGGTCGCCGGGACCGCGAGCCACGTCGGCAAATCGACGGTCGCCGCCGGCCTCTGTCGGCACCTCGCGGACCGCGGCGTCGACGTCGTCCCGTTCAAAGCCCAGAACATGAGCAACAACGCCCGGGTGGTCGTCCGCCCGGACGGGGAGTACGGCGAGATTGGGGTTTCACAGTTCGTCCAGGCGCGAGCGGCCGGGATTACGCCGACGACCGACCTCAACCCGGTCTTGCTCAAGCCCCGCGGCGGCGAGAGCCAGCTCGTCCTCGGGGGGCGTCCCGGCGATCACCTCTCTGTCGGCGACTACTACGGGGAGCGGTGGGAGCACGCCCAGGAGGTCGCCGAGACCGCCTACCGGCGGCTGGCCACCGAGAGCGAGGTCGTGATCGCCGAGGGTGCGGGCTCGATCGCCGAGATCAACCTCCACGACCGGGACCTCGCGAACGTCGAGACCGTCCGGTTCGCGAGCCGGCTCGCCCGCGAGGAGGGGGCGTCCGGCCGGGACGTCGGTATCCTCCTGCTCGTCGACATCGAGCGCGGCGGGGCGTTCGCCAGCCTCTATGGCACCCTCGAGTTGCTGCCCGCGGCGCTCCGCGAGCGGGTCGTCGGCGCCGCGATCACCAAGTTCCGTGGCGACGAGTCCCTCCTCGAGCCCGGTATCGAGGAGATCGAGTCCCTGACCGGCGTCCCGGTCCTCGGCGTGTTGCCCTACGACGATCCCGGCCTCCCCGAGGAGGACAGCGTCGCCCTGCCGGCGACCGACCGCCGGGCCACCGTGGGCGACGACGACGGCGTTCCGCCCGACCGGAGCGTGACGGTCGCGGTCCCCCGCTTGCCCCGGATCTCGAACGCGACCGACCTCGAGGCGCTGGCCGCCGTCCCGGGGATCAGGGTCGCCTACGTTCCGGTCGACGACGGGCCCGACGACCCCCTCGCGGACGCCGACGCCGTCGTCCTCCCGGGGACGAAAAACACCGTCGACGACCTGCTCGCGCTCCGGGAGGCCGGCTTCGAGGCGGCGCTCGCGGCCTTCTCCGGCCCGATCGTGGGGCTCTGTGGGGGCTACCAGCTGCTCGGGGAACGGCTCCGGAACGCCGACCGCGAGGGCGTCGGCGACCGGGAGACCGTCGAGGGGTTCGGGCTGTTGCCCGTCGAGACGACGTTCGCGGCCCAAAAGCGTCTCGAACGCCGGACCGTCGCCGTCGACGGCTGCGGGCCGATCGAGGGCGCGGAGGGAGTCGTCACGGGCTATGAGATCCACGTCGGCCGGACGCGGGCGCTCGCGGCCGTCGACCGACCCCTCGAGGAGGGAAGCGCCCGCCACGGGGACGTCCTCGGCACCTACCTCCACGGGCTGTTCGACGACCGGTCGGTCCGCGAGGCGTTCGTCGATCGCGTCTACGCGTCCGCGGGCCGATCCCGGCCTGCGGACGACACGGCCAGCGGCCCGTCGCCGTACGACCGTGCGGCCGCGCTCGTCCGCGAGAACCTCGATCTCGAGGCACTCGGCGAGCCGTTCGTCGGCTGAGGGGTTTCGGGTCGGTCGTCGGCTGACGGTCCTCCGGTCGTCGAGCGACGTCCTCAGCCCGGCCCGCCCCGGTAGCTGCCGAGTAGCTCCTCTAAGATGAGACACTCCTGGTCGGTCGGGGAGTAGTGTGAGTCGATAAACCGCTCTGCGGCCTCGAAGTCCCCACGCAGGCCGTGTTTGCGGACGGTGATCACGGCCTCGAGGAAGAAGGTGCCGCCGTCGGTTCCGACGCCGGCGGCCGCGCTGGGGTCGATCTCGAGTTCGGCTTTGATCTCGTCGAAGTTGAACGTCTCGGGCTCGTGCTCGGGATCGATCAGGGTCAACACGTACTCGGCGGAGAACCGGTAGAACTCGGATTTGCTCTCGAACATACCGTCTTCGACGAGCGCGTCGATCTCGTCGACCACGTCGTCCGGATATCTGACGGTATCTTTCGCCATGCGGTCGACCTGTCGCCGCGAGCTAATTACTGTTGTGGGTTCCGGGATGGGGAGCCGCGGGCGGCCGCGTCTCGGCGAAACTCGCCTCGTCGGCCGTGACGTCGACGGGGTCCGGACGGCGTGTCGGTCGGGGACGGCGTGTCGGTCGGGGACGGCGGTGCCGGTCGAGACCGCGCCGGCTCGTCGCTCGTATCGAGGCTCGAAACGGGACGAACGTTGAAGCCGTCCCGACGGCTCGAGTCGAACGGACACGATCACGTTCGAATGTTCCCCGGCCTCGTCGTCGACGCGCTCCCGTGGTGGCTCGCCGCGGCGCTCGCACAGCTCGCCATCCTCGTCTTCGGGATGGCCCTCGACGAGACGTACGTCAACCGGGCGACGGTGTTCACCGCGGCGCTCGCGGTGTACGTCCACACCCTCCTCGCGAGCGAGGTCGGGGTGCTCGTCGGACTCTACGTCGACGTCGGGCTCGTCGTCGGCGCCTACGGCGTCTACGCCTACGTGGTCGACGGCTACGTCGGCAGCTGGTTTCGGATCCTCGCCTTTCTCGTCTACTCGCCGCTGTCGGCGTTCCTGGTGATCCTGACCGCCGGTCCGACCGCCGCCGGCGTCGAGATCCTCTTCGCCCCGGCGCTCGCGGCGGCGGCCGTCGCCAACCTCCGGCTGTCGGCCGCCCTCGAACCGAACGACCCCTACTACTTCGGCCCGGAGAGTCCCGAGGCGTTCGAGCGGGCCGTCGCCGAGATCGAAGAGGCAGTCGGGACGGCCGGGGAGAGCGGGGAGCCGGCCGAGGAGGACGGGTCGGTCGCGGGAGGGCACAGGTCGGCCGCGGGTGCCGTCGGGAGTGGACCGGCCGCGGATGCCGTCGGGGGCGAGTCGGTCGCGGGTACCGGCGCGAGTGGACCGGCCGCGGGTGCCGTCGGGGGCGAGTCGGTCGCGGGTACCGGCGCGAGTGGACCGGCCGCAGGTGCCGGCGGGGGCGACCCGCCGGCCGCCGGAGCGACCTCCCCGGCGAACCGCGCTGGCCCGGCCGAGGTCGGCCGCGACGCCGACCGTCCCGGTCCGACCCCGGCCGGCGGCGACCCGACCGAGCGGGGGATCCTCCCGGAGTTCATGCGCCGGCTGTAATGGGGCTCAGATCGGCACTCCACCGGCCAGGAGCGCCGCGTCGACGAGCACCAACACGGCACACGCGCCGCCGGCGAGCAGGTAGGGGCGACCGACCGCCGCCAGGCGACTCGCCGGGACGTCGCCGTCGAGGGACTCGACGGGGAACCCCTCGGCCATGTAGGTCCCCCAGCCGACCTCCGCGTCCATCTCCCGGCGCGTCCGGAGGACGCCGACCTCGATGAGCCCGTTCATGGTCCCCCAGAGGCCGAGCATCGCGAGCACGAGCCATCCCCGGGTCGTCGCCGTCAGGGCCTCCAGTGGCGTGTACAGCGTCCAGATCATGTAAGCGCCGGTCAGCGGCAGGACGAGTCCGGTCCACCGGGTGAGAAGCAACAGCCGGTGCAGTCCGTCGACGAACGACTCCCGGCCCATGGTTCCGTCGGCGGCCCGTGGCAAGACGGCGTACACGAAGTACAGCGTCGCACCGGTCCACAGGGCCCCCGAGAGCACGTGCAACACGAACGCGGCGGTCAACAGCACGGCGGTCGTTGGGACGGGGAAGTCATAAATCCGGGCCACTGCGACCGGGCCGGGCTCCCGGGTCGGCCAGCCGTCCGGAACCGGCCGACCCGGAGGGACGCCAATCAACTACCTTAAAATTTATTATTTACGCCTACGAAGCCCGAGCCGTCATGGTAGACAGGGCGGAACTCCGCGAGCAGATGATAGACGCGTTCGAGGGCGCAGAGTACCCGATCTCGAGCCCGATGGACCTCGTTCCGGCGCTGCCGGACGGCCCCGGAACGAGCTTCGAGTC
>PUPA01000154.1 GCA_003552885.1 Natrialbaceae archaeon | reverse complement strand
GTCTTCGGGGCGGCGTGACGCCGACGGCCGGCGGAGCGTCGACCGCACCGACGCTGGTCGTGACGCCGAGTCCGGAAGGGATACCCACCCTGCAGGGAGGCGATGGGGCCTGCCGTTCCGATCGGGGCCACACCGACACGATCCCCCACCGGTGGACCTGGAGTCGGAGCACGGCCCGTGGTAGAGCCCTACGAGTTTCGTCGTGGGAGGGTGTCAGCTCCACTCGAACCCGCGTGGATCGGCCGGCGTACCGAGGGGGCTCGCTGGAAGATCGTCGCGCGGCTCCGGTTCGTTGTACCCCGACGGCGCGACGTCGTTCGGGGCGTCGGGATAGAACAACGACGCGACCGCGTGGAGATGCTCGCGCCCGACGTCGAGTTCGAACTGGCCACCGCCGAACAGCTGTATCCCGCGTTCTTCACAGTGATCGAGCGTATCGAAGAGAGCCCGGACCGAGCCGAAACGCGACGGTTTGACGTTGAGCCACGCCGGCTCCCACGGGAGCTTCTCGACGGATTCGACGCTCCGGATCGGGTAGTCCCACGTCACGCGCTCTTCGTGACCTTCGAATATCGGCCGTGTCTCGTCGGTTAACGCCGGATCCTCGATGAGCGCGTCGGGGAAGCCGTCGACGACCTGCCTGTACAGGTCGGGATCCGCTGGCTGGACGACGCTCGTCCCGTGGTACTGTCCTTTGAGGTCGAGCACGCGTACGGCGTCGGTATCGGCGAGGCGGGCGATCACTTCGGCGCTCCAGTCGGGCGTCGGGTCGAGTTTGAACTCGAGGTCGCGGTCGCGGTCGAGCCAGTCGAGGACCCGGTCGCCGGTCGGCGGCTCGTCCAGCCGCGTGCTGACGACGAACCGGACCGGGCGGTACTCGCGGCCGAGTCGGTCGGCGAGCGTCGTCTCCGCCTGCTTCAGCGCGAGATCCAGCGCGGCGCTCTCGAACGCCCACCGGCGGTAGTTCCGGAACGCGGACTGGTCCGGCTCATCCCCGAGAAACAGATCCAACGCCGAGAGCCGAGTCGAGAAGTCCTCCAGCTCGTACGCCCCTGCGAGGGGAAATTCCCCGGACGTACTCTGGAGCGCATCGTGTGCGTCGTTGTCGTACGTGACGTCCTCGCCTCTCCCGGTCTCGCCACGGCCGTGTAGCGAGACGACGGTCGTCACGCGGGTGAAGCCGCTCGACGTTTCGCTCTCTCGTCGGTGCAGGTCGTACCCTTCGACCTCGACGTCCAGATCGGCCACGGCGTCGTAACCCATGGCACTCCCTGCCACTCCCGATCAGTTATATCCCGGTGGAGACGACCCGAGAAACCACGTCGGCCGAACGTCGGGATATCCGGACGGTTCGTCGCTCGTGACGAACCCGAAAGTTAACAGTACGTCGGCGGCGTGTGTGGCGTATGGCTACCCGCTCGCGTCGGGGTGGCGGCGGGATCGTCGACGCCGTGAGGGTCGACCTCGACCGGCTCCACGGCGCCTGGATGGAGATCGTCTTCCCGAGACAGCGCGGCCGTGGCCACTCCGTGATGGGAAAGTGGAAACCGAAGACGACCCCACAGAAGGTCGCCTACCACGGTTGGAGTGTCCTCGGCGCGCTCGGCTTGCTCGTGGTCTACCCACTCACCGTCTTCGGCTTTGCGACCCGGTACTACGCGGCGAAACTCGACTCGACGGCGACCCGGCTCGGCGTCGCCGGCGTCGTCGGCCTCTCGGTCGTGGTCTGGGGGGCGCTCACCGTCGTCGCCCACCTTCAGCTCCCGTACGAGGCGTTCCTGGCGGTCGCCGCCGCGAGCGTCGTCGCGACGATCTCGGCGGCCCTCGGAGTCGGCTTCTCGCGGATCGGTGGCCGGACGACGACCGTGTTGCTGGGCTATCCGTTCTCGTTGACGGCGATCTTCCTCCCGCCGGTCGTCGCCGCGCTGTTCGTCCCCACGCTCCAGGCGGCGATCTTCGACCCGAGCGACGCCCTCGCGATGTGGATCCTCGATACGTTCCTCTACGTCGGCGGCCTCAACGACTGGCTCAGGGAGACGTTCTCGCTCACCGACCGGTTCCTGTTCGTCGAGGGCGAGGGACTCGCGGTCATGTGGGGTGGCTTTTCGTTCCTGCTCGGCTGGTTTCTGGGGGCGCTCGTGGCGCTCGCCAACCTCGTCCGGCCGTCGCCGTGAGTCGGGCGATCCCGGTACAGTTACGTCGGGCAATCCCTAACCTCCGGGTATGGATCTGAAGCTGAACACGGTCACCGCGGCTGTCGCGTTCGTCGCCGTCGTCGCGATCGGAACCGCCGCGCTGTTCGTCCTCCCCGAGCTAACTCCGATGGCACCGATGCTTCCGGAGACGATACTGATGATGGTGATGCCGTCGATGGCGATCTTCGGGCTGATCACGTTCGCGATCGGCGTCGCACACGGCCAACACCGCGCGACGGCGTGAGCGGATCCCAAACGGTTTCAACGGAGCCGCCGAACCACCTCCCCGTGTCCCGACGTTCGAACGCCGACGTGTCGCGTCGATCCCCGCCGACTGACCGACCGCGTGTGGACGAGCCGATCCCGAACGTGGGGTGGTCCCGACCGTGAGGCCCATCCACGTCGACGCGATCGTCGATTTCGCCTACGGCCTGTTGATCCTGGTCTCGATCGTGCTGATCGCCGCCCTCGGCACGCAGGTCGGGGTCGCGTTCGGCCTCGGCGTGTTCGTCTCCTACATCGTCCACGTGGTCTGGAAGATGGCTCGCTTCGATCCCGACTGGATGACCCAGGCGGTCAAGGAGACCGTCGAAGACACGGTCGACGAGACCGTCGAGCGGACGGTGGAGGACACGGTCGAAAAGAGCGTGGGCGAGACCGTCGAACGGACGGTAGACGAGGCGGTCGGCAAGACCGTCGAGAAGAGCGTGGGCGAGACCGTCGAACGGACGGTAGACGAGGCGGTCGGCAAGACCGTCGAGGAGAGCGTGGGCGAGACCGTCGAAGAGGCCGTCGAGAAGAGCGTCGGGGAACGCGTCGAGGAGGTCAAAGAGCGCGTCGAGTCGGTCGAAAAGCGCGTCGGTGAGGGGGCTGCGGACGACGGGACGCCTTCCGGCGACGGTGACGAATAAACGGCCACCCGGGGAGGCGACCGACCGTCGGACGGGGAGCGATACGCACGAGTTATCGGGCCGTTATCCCGGATGAGTTATGAGCATGGGTAATTTTATTCGGCGGGAGGCCGTACCGACGTCCGTGATGGCAACCGCTCCGGACAGCTCGGAGGAGGAGGTCAGCTTCGGCGTCTCGCACCCGACCGTCGTGCCCGCGAACTTCGATCCCGACGCGCCAAACGGTCGGGGAGAATAGCCACGGAGGGTCCGAGACCGGCGCGAACAGCGCTCTCACCGACCGCAGAGCGGGACGAACCTTCTTATACGAGGTCGGACTACGGGGCGCTATGGGTCTGTTCGACCGACTCCGGGGCAACGGTTCGCCGCGGGTCGCGTTCGTCGGTATCGACGGAGTGCCGTACAGCCTGCTCGCTTCGAACCCCGAGGAGTTTCCGACGTTCGCGACGCTGGCCGAGGAGGGTTCCGCCGGTGAGATCTCGAGTATCGTCCCGCCGGAGTCGAGCGCCTGCTGGCCCGCGCTCACGACGGGGATGAACCCCGGAGAAACCGGCGTCTACGGCTTCCAGGACCGGGAGGTCGGCACCTACGACACCTACGTTCCGATGGGCCGTGAGGTCCAGGCCGAACGCGTCTGGGACCGCGTGGCCACCGAGGGGCGAGCGGCCACCGTGATGAACGTCCCCGTGACGTTTCCCCCACAGCGGGACGTAAAGCGGATGGTTTCGGGCTTCCTCTCGCCCGGGTTGGAGAACGCGGCGCTGCCGGAGAGCTTCCGGGCCGAACTCGACTCCATGGGATACCGGATCGACGTCGACCCGAAACTCGGCCACGAGGAGGACAAGACGGCGTTTCTAGAGGACGCACACGAGGTCGTCGACGCCCGGTTCGAAGCGTTCTCCCGGTACATCGAGGCCGACGACTGGGACCTCTTTTTCGGCGTCTTCATGACTACCGACCGGGTCAACCACTTCCTGTTCAGAGATTACGAACGCGACGGGAAGTACCGCGAGGAGTTTCTCGAATTCTACCGCAAGCTCGACGAGTACGTCGGCCGGCTCCGGGAGGCTCTCCCCGAAGACGTCACCCTGATCCTCGCCTCCGATCACGGTTTCACCAGCCTCGAGTACGAGGTCCACTGCAACGAGTGGCTCCGCGAGGAGGGGTGGCTCGCTTTCGACACGGACGAACCCACCGAGCTGAACGACATCGCAGACGACACCCGGGCGTACTCGTTTATTCCGGGCCGGTTCTACCTCAACCTCGAGGGTCGAGAGCCCCGCGGGTCGGTTCCCGAATCCGCGTACGACGAGGTTCGCGACGAGCTCGAAGCCCGGCTGCTCGAGTTCGAGGCTCCGAACGGCGAGAGGGTGATCGACCGCGTCGTGAGAAAGGAGGCGGCGTTCCGTGGCGACCACGACGAGATCGCCCCCGACCTGGTGGCGATCCCGCGGGAGGGCTACGACCTGAAAGCCGGCTTCAGCGGCGAGAACGGGGTGTTCGACACCGGTCCGCGAAACGGCATGCACAGCTTCGAGGACGCCGCGTTGTTCATCGACGAGCCGTCGGCGACGATCGAGGACGTCGACCTCTACGACCTCGCGCCGACGATCCTCGAGCTGATGGACGTCGAGTACTCCCGCGGGGAGTTCGACGGGGCCAGCATCGTCTAGTGGCCCGTTCTCGGCGGTCGCTGGTTCACTCGAGCGTCGAGAGCCGGTCGAGGAGCTCCTCCATCGGCGTCGTCGTCACCGCGAGCGAGTAGCCGTCGATGCGTGCGAGGTCGACGGCGTGTTCCCACAGGTCCGACTCGGCCAGTCCGTGGAGGACGACGGCGTTCGGTGTGGGGTTGACCACCCGGAGGGCGATGCCGACACCCTCGCCACGGGTGACGTTCGTGAACACCAGCACGCGGTTCGTGCTCTGGCCGTACAGCCGGAAGAACTCCTCACTCGAGAGACGGGTGATCGCCTGGATGCTGTCGATGACGGTGTGGCCGCTGACGCGGTCGGCGTTTCCGGCGATGGCCTCCCTGGCGTCGAGTTCGTCGTACAGCCCAGCGAGCTCGACCGACGTCGCGTACTCCCGGAGGTCGAGCACCACCTCGCTGTCGAACCCCGCCGAGAGCACCCGTTCGTACTGGCGGATCCGTTCCCCACCCCGACGTTCGTCGATCTCGAGCAGGCCGTCGACGAGCCGCCGGACGACGCCGATCCCGGGACTCTCCCGGCGGCCGCTCTCGTAGTCGGAGATCACCGACGAGGAGACCTCGAGTTCGGCCGCCAGATCGGTCTGGGAGACGTCGAAGTCCGTCCGCCACTTGCGCAAGGTCGCCCCCGGATCGTCGCTGAGCGTGATCTCCCCGGCGATCTTCTCTGCGAGTTCGCGTCTCGGCCCTCCGGTCATGTGCGTTGGCTGCACGGGTCGACTCAAGTAGCTACCGAACGGGCGGCGGAGACGTTCGAGGCGATCGACGGCGGACGTCCACGAGGGACCGACAGAGACACCACCACCGTCGAGAAAGGGCGACCATGACGGCGGAGATCCGACGCTACGACCCCGAGACCGACCGTGACGCCCTCTGGGAGCTCAAACGGTCGTTCGAACTGACCCTCGCGAGTGGAACCGGTGGCGCGGAGAAAGAACGGAGCTACCGCGGGAAGCTCACCGAGGAGTACCGTGACCGGTATCTCGCGTGGGTCGATCGCTGTCTCGAGGAGGAGCCCCGGGCGGTGACCGTGGCCGACGACGACGGGCTCGTCGGCTACGTCTTCGTCCTCCCCGAATCGCTCGCGATGATCTGGGACGCGGCGGTTCTCAACGAGGTGTTCCTCGAGGAGCGCCATCGCGGGGCCGGCGTCGCCGACGAACTCGTGGCGGCTGCGGTCTCGGTCGCCCGCGACCAGCGGCTGCCGATCGATCGGCTCGTCCTCGACGTCGACCGGGACAACGAGCGCGCACGGGCGTTCTACGCCCGCCACGGTTTCGAACACTGGGGCGAGATGGTCGCACGATCGCTGTAGCTGGCCGCCGGAGACGACGGCCGCCGCGGCCGGGACGAGCTACCCACATTCTTAATAGTTATACTGGGATAGAGAGAGACGAGCATGGTACCCGAAACCAGTGTACTGGTGAGGTGGTCGAGGTGAGGTCCGTCGTGTTGACCAAGGGAGTCCCCGACTTCTCGGAGGGCGCCGTCTCGTTCAACGAGGAGGGACACCTCGAGCGGGGAAAGACGCCGACGGTGATGAACCCGAACGACGCGTTCGCCCTCGAGGCAGCCCTGCAGACGAGGGTCCGCCACGGCGGCAACGTGAGCGTGATGAGCATGGGACCGCCGGGGTACAAGTCGGTGCTGGGGGAGGCTATGGAGTCGGTGTACGCCGACGACCTGTATCTCCTCTCCGACCGGGAGTGTGCGGCCGCCGACACCTGGGCGACGGCGATCACCCTCTCGGCGGCCTTAGAGAAGTACCAGGAGGAGGTCGCCGACGTGGACGTCCTCTTTGCGGGGTTCAAGACGGCCGACGGCGAGACGGGCCACACCGGCCCCCAGACGAGCTGGTGTATGGAGTGGCCGATGGTCACCCACGTCGTCGCCGTAGACGTCGACCCCGACGAACGAAGCCTGCGGGCGAAACGCCTCGTCGAGGGCGACATCGACGAGATCGAGACGGTCGAGACGTCGCTGCCCTGTCTCGTCGTCCCGGACCCGGAGTTCGCCCCCACCTACCGGAAGGCCTCCCACCGCCTCGAGCACAAACGGCTCCGGGCGGAAACCCGCGCGCGAGCCGAGGAGTACGAGGAGCATCTCACGGTGTGGGACCACGAGGAGATGAACCTCGATCCGGACTACATCGGGCTCGACGGCTCCCCGACGATCGTCGCCGGCGTCGATCCGATCCCGAAGGCGCCCTCCGAACGCGAGGCGACGACGATCGAGCCGGACGACGAGGCGGCGATGGGCGAGCTGCTCGAGCGACTTCGGCCGTACGCGGCGGGTGATTGAGATGGATCCAAGCGAACACACCGTCGAGGAGCTGACCGAGGCGATCGACTCGATCGACGACGTCGGGACGCTCGAGACAGCCCTCGACGCCGAACGCGACGGCGAGGACCGGAAGACGGCGAAGGCGGCGATCGAACGGCGGATCGAAGCCGTCCGGGACGGAGCGGAGACGGCGGAGGAGGGTGAAGCGGGAGACGCGAGCGAGTCGCCGGAGGACGGGGTGAGCGAGGATATCGGGGGAGCAGACGGTGCCCGACCCACGCGGGACAAGAAACACGTCAGAGCGCTCCAGGGTGGCGACTACGGGGACATGTGGGTCTTCTGTGAGACCCAGGCCGGCGAGCTGACCGACGTCTCGAAGGAGATGCTCGGGAAGGCCCGCGAGCTGATGGACGCCTACGCCGAGGAGTACGGCGACGAGGAGGCCGTCGTCGCGGTCGTCATCGGCGAGGACTGTGCGGTGCTGGCCGAGGAGACGATCGCCTACGGCGCGGACGTCGCCGTCTTCCACGAGGATCCCAGACTCTCCCGGTTCGTCCACAAGCCGTACACCGAGATCGCCGCCCACATGGCCCGGGGACAGGGGAGCCTCGAGAGCACGGACTGGCGGGCGTACGACGAGCCCCGGTACGCGCTGTTTCCGGCGACGAACAACGGCCGGGACCTCTCGGCGCTCGTCCAGGCCGAACTCGACTCCGGGCTCGCCTCGGACTGTTCGGACCTGTTCATCGAGGACGTCGAGATCTCGAACCCAGTGAAGACGGGCGAGCCCGGCGTGAAGAGGGTCTTCGAGCGGGTCTTGCATATGAAACGGCCGGACTTCTCGGGCTTCGAATACTCGACGATCCTCTGTCTCGACAACCCCGACCGGGACTTTCACCCCCAGGCGGCCTCGGTGATCCCCGGCACCTTCGACGTCCCCGAGCCGGACCCCGACCGGGAGGGGATCGTCGTCGAACACGAGATGCAGTTAGTGGACGACTGGTTCGGCGTCGAGGTCCTCGAACACGACCAGCTCGATGAAGGCGTCGACCTCACCGGTCACGAGGTCGTCGTCTGTCTCGGCCGGGGGATCGGCGACGACCCCACCCTGGGGATGGAGCTCGGCCTCGAGCTGACCGACGCCTTCGAGGACGCCGCGTTCGGCATCACCCGCGGCATCGTCACCTCCTC
>PUPA01000090.1 GCA_003552885.1 Natrialbaceae archaeon | reverse complement strand
GCACTCATAGGGGTCCTCACGGCCGGCTGCCGAGACCGGCTCGGATCGGGTGTGTCGTCATCGGCCGGTCGGGGGTACGCCGTCGGGACGCAAATCGATTTCCACCGCGGTCGACAGCGACACATACTCGGTCGCCGGCCCACTCCGGTACACTGATGGGCGTACTGTCGGCCCTCGGGGGACGGCGGGTGACGAAAGCCGAGGTGGCGGTGTTCGTCTCCGGCGTCGCCAGCATGGGCCTGGAGATCCTCGCGGGGCGGATCGTCGCCCCGCAGTTCGGCAGCAGTATCTACACCTGGGGTGGGATAATCACGGTCTTTCTGGCCGCGTTGAGCCTCGGCTACTGGCGTGGCGGCAAGCGGGCGTCCACCCACGCCGACCACCGCCGGCTGATCTGGCTGCTCCTGTTTACGGCCGTCTACGTCGCAATCCTGATCTACGCCCGGGATCTGCTTTTGATCTCGACCGCCCAGATCCCGCTGCCGAGCCGGTACGCCTCGCTGCCGGCGATCGTCGTCCTCTTTGGCCCGCCGACGTACCTGCTCGGGTTCATCTCGCCGTACGCCGCCGAGCTCTCCCAAAAGGAGGGCGTCGGCGAGGCCTCTGGACACGTCTACGCGCTGGGGACGATCGGTTCGATCCTCGGCGCCGGCGCGACGACGTTCGTGCTCATCCCGTCGATGAGCGTCGAGGGTATCGCCCTCTTTTTCGGCCTTCTGCTCGTCGGGACGGCGCTGGTGCTCTCTGCGCCCACCTTTCCCCGACGGCCGGTCGTTGCGACGGTCGTCGTCACCGTCCTGCTCGTCGTCGCCGCCAGCGGCGGGGCCGTCGGGCTCGACCCCCGCGGGGAGGTCGTCTACAGCACCCAGACGGCCTACCAGCAACTCGAGGTGGTCGACGACGGCGACGTCCGGACGATGTATCTCGACGGCGCCCACCACAGCGCCCGGGATCTCGAGGATCCCGACCGGCACGTCTTCGCGTACACCCGGTACTTCCACCTGCCGATGTTGATGATAGAAGAGCCCGACCGGGCGCTGTTCGTCGGCGGCGGCGGCTTCACGGGCCCCCAGGACTTCGAGCGGACCTACGACGACGTGACCGTCGACGTCGTCGAGATCGACCCCGAGGTCACCGCGGCCGCCGAGGAGTACTTCGGGCTCGAACGCTCCGCGGGGCTTCGGGTCCACACCGACGACGGTCGGACGTTCCTCGCCGAGAGCGACCGGGAGTACGACGTGATCGTCCTCGACGCCTACAAGCGCGATCAGGTCCCCTTCGAGCTGACGACCGTCGAGTTCATGACGCTCGTCTCCGAGCGGTTGAGCGACGACGGCGTCCTGGTGGCGAACGTGATCTCGGCGCCCGAGGGTCCGGCCTCGGAGTTCTACCGCGCCCAGTATCGGACCATGGGGGAGGCGTTCCCGCACGTCTACGCCTACCGGACCTCCGAGTCGGGCTCCGTCCAGAACGTCCAGCTCGTGGCGACCAACGACCCCGACGGTGTCTCGACGGCGGAGCTACACGAGCGAAACGCCGTTCGCGAGGACGTCCCGGAGCTGAGCGCGGAGATCGACGACCGGATCGAGGACGTCCGGACCGACGACGTGCCGACCCTGTACGACGACCGGGCGCCCGTCGACAGCCTGCTCGATCCGATGGTGGGCCAGCGATACGTGATCGAGGACGGCGAGACGCCGGACGCGTCGACGGGCCGGCTCGAGCCGGCGGCGCCGTAGCGCCCGGATCGGGATCGAAGGGTGGAATCGACCGGATCGGAACCGGAGAAGCGAGTCGATGGATTCGCCCGGAGAGGTGAGTCGATCGGATCGGGACCGAAGAGGCGAGTCGATGGGGCCACCGGACACGAGCCCACGGCGGCCGACCCCCCACCTACCGGACGAGGTCGGCGGCGTCGAGCGGTGCTCCCGCCTCCCAGTAGCGCTCGTGGACGCCGACGGCCCACCCGTGGGCCGCAGGCGACTCGACCTCGAGGGCGGCCTGGAGGATCCCGTCGTCGTCCCGGAGCAACAGGGCGACGACGTCGTCGACGACGGTCACGGCGAGTGGGATCTCCCGCTCGACGACGCGGAGTGAGACGTCGGGTGCGTCGATCAGCTCACGGAGCCGCCGACACAGCGGCGCGTCGTCGACGACGGCGTCGATGGCCGCCCGGGAGAAGACGCCGGCGAACGAGCCACCCCCCTCGACGGTCGCCTCGCGGACGCCGCTCAGGCTCCGCTCGTTGAACGCGTGGGAGACCGCCCTGATCCGGTCGGCGTCGGCGAGCAGTTCGCCGACCCGGCTGGCCGGCGCCCCGGGTCGGGTCCGCGTCGGCGTCGTGATCGTCGCCTCCCGCAGCTCCCGGAGGTCGACGGCCATCGCCTCGGCCGGGAGCCACTCGATCACCTCCCTGAGGGCGGCCTCTGTCTCGAGGATCTCCCGCAGGTCGACGATCCCCTCTGCCACGAGCCGGCCCGTCGCGGTCGCGACGTAGCCGTCCTCCCGGCGCTCGACCCAGCGTCGGTCCTCGAAGTCACGGAGGATCCGACCCAGCGTCGGCTGTGAGGCGCCCGTCTCGGCGGCGAGCTCCGAACGCGTCCGTGGCCCCGCCGACAGCGCCTCGAGACACTCGACCCGGTTGTGCGAGCGGGCGAGGAACTCGATCTCCTCGAGGCTCCGGTCCATACCGCCACCTCGGGCCCCGGCACCAACTGCCTTTCGGATCGTGAAAAAGTTTCACACCGTGACCGTCGGTCGGACGCCGACGGATCGCCCACGGCCCGCAACTGTTTACTGCCCCGAAATACTTTCTAAATTAACTTATACGCTTCGGGCCTCTACCGATATTCAACCGATGTCAGCAGTTCCGCCGACGATCGTTCACCACTCGGGCGCCGAGCGTTCAGTCGCCCGCCACCACCCCGGCGTCGACCGCCGCCCCGCTGACCGCGGGCGTCCAACGGGGGTGGGCCGGTGAAGACCGCCCGGGCGGCCCTGCTTTTCGTCCTCGCGAGCGTCTTCTTCGGCGGCACGTTCGTCGCCGCGCGGGCCGGCCAGGCGTACGTCCCGCCGCTTTTGCTCGTCGCCCTCCGGTTCGACCTCGCGGCCGTCCTGTTGCTCGCGTACGCCGCGAGCACCTCGACCCGCGAGGAGCTGGTGCCACGGAGCCGGGACGACTTCGCGGCGATCCTCGCGGCCGGCGTCCTGACCATCGGGCTGGCGAACGGGCTCCTGTTCGTCGGCCAGGGGTACGTCCCCAGCGCCGTGGGTGCGATCGTCTTCAGCCTCGTTCCCGTGCTCTCGCCTGTTTTCGCCGGCCTGTTGCTCGCCGACGAGCGGCTGTCTGCCGGTGGTGCCCTCGGGACGGCCGTCGGCCTGGTCGGCGTCGGGCTGGTGATGGGCGTCGGCCCATCGACCCTCCACGCCGCGGCGAACGTCGGCACGCTGTGGATCCTCGGCGCCGCGGTCTGTGCCGCCTTCGGGAGCGTCCTCGTCCGCCGCACGCGGCCGACGATCTCGAGTACGGCGACGATCGCCTGGGGGCTGCCCGTGAGCGCCCTCGTCCTCCACGGGACGAGCCTCGCCGCCGGGGAGTCGTTCGGCTCCGTCGAGTGGACCCCGGCGACGGTGATCGTCGTCGCCTACCTCGGGATCTTCGCGGGGGCGATCGCCTACACGGCGTACTTCGACCTGCTCGAGGGGGTCGGTGCGATCCGGACGAGCCTGATCTTCTACGCCAGCCCGGCCGTCGCGGCCCTCGGGGGATGGTTGCTCCTCGGCGAGGGGCTTTCGGCGGGCGCGGTCGCCGGCTTCGGGGCGATCCTGCTCGGCTTCGCGATCATCGGCCGGGAGACGCTCGTGCCGGCGATTTCCGGGCTCGTCGACAGGACCGGACGCCGGACTCCCGCCGAGACGCCAGCCGCCCGCGAGTCGTACCCGAGCGACGACTGATACTGTTGGCTGTAACTGTACCGAGATTCTCGCCATCCCGATGCGTCGAGAATCGTGAAAGACGTACAGCCGGGAGTATGACCGCCGGGCGACGGCCGGTGCGGTCGGCCCGGTCGACGACGGTGGATCAGCCCCCGGAGCCGCCGTCGACCGGGATCGTCGCCCCGTTTACGAATCCGGCGTGTTCACTCGAGAGGACGGCCACGAGCCGACCGAGCGCCAGCGGGTCCCCGGGGGCGTCGCACGGGCAGTCGGCCAGCAGGGCCGCCCGGGCGGCCTCGGGGTCGTCGTAGATGCCGCGCTCGAGGAGGCCGTCGACGAACCGGTCCAGATCGGCCGTGGCGTGTGGCCCCGGACACACCGCGTTGAGTCGCACTTCGGGGGCGAGCGCCCGTGCCTGGCTCTCGACGATCCCCCGGATCGCCCGCCCGAACGCGTTCGCGACGGGAAACTCCCCGGAGAGCGCCCGGATCACCGGGTTCGTGACGGCCACGACGGTTCCCCGATCGGCGTCGGCCAGGTAGGGGTGAGCCTCGCGGATCGTCCAGACGACGCTCATGAACTGTCGGTCGAACGCCCGAAACCAGTCCTCGTCGGCGACCGCGAGAAACTCCCCCGGTTCGATCGGCCGTGGGCCGGTCACCACGTGGTCGATGCCGCCGTACTCCGCGACCGTCTCCTCGACCAGCGCCGCGACGCCGTCGGGGCGACGGACGTCGACCTCGAGGCCGAGTATCTCCCCGTCGCCGAGCGCGTAGAGCCTGTCGCTCGCGTATGCGAGCTCGCCGAGGTCCGGACTCGCGAGTACGACGTTCGCACCCTGCCGGGAGAACGCCTCGGCACAGGCGTGGCCGAGGCCGGTCGCGCTGCCGGTGACGAGCGCCACGTTTCCGTCGAGATCGAGCTCCATGCCGGTCCGGTCGGCCCCCGCGGACAAAGTTCTCACGCCGGCGATAGACCGTGGTACTGCCGCCACGCCGGCGGGAACGACGGCCGCCACGCCGGAGGGCCAGGATCCGGTCGGTTCGCGAGCAGTACGACCCGATCCCCTCCCGGGGCGACCGGGCTACCGGCCGCGGTAGTCGGAGTCCCCCTCGAGGATTCGCTCCTCCACCGATCCGATCTCACGCTCCCGGTAGCCGCGAACGCCGAGGAAGGCCGTGGCGCCGATCGCAGCCAGGAGCGTCCCCCAGGTCAGCCCGACGAGGGCCGACCCGACGACGGTCGGCGCGGGGGTCGTCGCGGCGACCGCCTCGATTCCGACGATCCACGCCGGCACGAACGCCAGAAACGCGATCCAGAGGCCGAGGGCGTTGAGTGCGAGTCGCCGTCGGTCGACGCTCCGGGCGTGGACCGCGAGGCCGTAGATGCCGACGACCGCGAGCGCTCCGGCGAGCGCCCCTCGTGGCGAGCCGATCGCCGCGTCGAGGGCGCCCGCGGCCGCCAGCAGGGCGACGGAGACGGAGAGGTGTGAGCCGGGCGTCCGGATGGGGGTCACGGGCTCTTCTCGCTCTGGCTGTGTTCGGCGTCGGATATATAGCTGACGGACCGGCAGCTCTTTCGGCTACCGTCCACCAGTTCGGGACATGCACCTCGCCGAGGAGGCCTGGCCGGATCTGTGTGCGTACTTCGACGAGGAGTCACTCGCCATCGTCCCGCTGGGCTCGACCGAACAGCACGGCCCCCACCTGCCGGAGGGAACCGACCACCTGATCGCCGAGGGGCTCGCCCGCGAGGCCGCCGACCGGACGGGGTTTCTCTGCACCCCCACGGTCACGATCGGCGTCAGCCCCCACCACCGGCAGTTCCCCGGGACGACGTGGGTCGATCCGCCGGCGTTCCGGGCGTACGTCGAGAGCCTCTCGCGAAACCTCGCCTACCACGGCATCGACCGGATCGTCTACGTCAACGCCCACGGCGGGAACGTCCCCCACCTCCGGGAGGTCGGCCGTCGGCTCCACGCCGAGGAGGTCGTCTACGCGATCGAGTGGATGTGGGACGAAAGCATCCCCGAGCTCGTCGACGAGCTGTTCGAACACAACGGCCCCCACGGCGGGCCGAAGGAGACGGCGATGATCATGCACCTCGCGGGCGAGCTCGTCCACGACGACCGCCTCGCTGAGGCCCGCGACAGCGGACTCGCCGAGTTCGGCCCGGAGACGGGCCGGCAGTTCGGCGCGAGGGTGTTCTACGACGCGATCGACAACACCGAAAACGGCGTATTCGGGGATCAGACCGACGCCACCCCGGAGAAGGGCGCGGAGCTGTTCGAGGCGGCCAGCGACCAGCTGGTCCGGCTCTGTGAGTGGCTCGCCGGCCGGGATCGTGCCGAGTTGCTGCCGGGCGCGCGCGTCGGATCCCCCGGGGAGTGACTGCCGGGCCACGTAGACGCCCGTTACGCCCGACGGCCGGGGGCTGGAGGGCGTCGGCTACCGTCGTCCCATCCCGCGGATCCGCTTCACCTCGACTTCGACGTGGACCGAGTCCGGAAGCTCCCGGGAGGCGACGTCGCGTGCGAGCCCGTCGTGGCCGTGGATCTCGAGTTCCCGGCTGAAGACGGTGTACTCCCAGTCGTCGAACCGGCGGTCGTCGTCGGCGTGCAGTCGGGCGTGTCGTGGCACGCCGAGGGTCCGCGGCGGGTGGGAGTGGGGCCCCTTCAGCGCCGCGCCCTTCCGTTCGGCCGTCGACTTGATGCCCTCGACGACCGAATCGAGGGCGTCCCGATCGCCGCTCTGTAGCCGGAGACGGGTGACGTAGGTCATCTATCTATCCACCCTGTACGGCCGACGGCTAAAAATCTGCTGAGACGGCGTCCGATATTCTCTTAACGGCGCATATGCTACGTGGCACGATGGCAGTCGAAGCTACGAGCGCAGGCGCGATCCTCTTTCGCGACACGCGGGGCCGGCGCGAGTATCTTCTACTCAAGAGTCGCCCGGGTGACTGGGAGTTTCCGAAGGGCGGCGTCGAGGGAGACGAAGAGCTACAACAGACGGCGATCCGCGAAGTAAAAGAGGAAGCGGGCATCGAGGAGTTCCGGCTCATCGACGGCTTTCGCGAGGAGTACGACTACGTGTTCCAAGCCAGCGGGCGGACGATCCACAAGACCGTCCACCTGTTCATCGCGAAGTCCTTCGAGGCGAGCGCGGAGCTCTCACACGAACACCGGGACCTGCAGTGGCGTGACTACGAGCAGGCGGTAAACACCGTCACACAGGACGGGCCACGGGAGATCCTCGAGGAGGCCCACGAGTACCTGAACGAACTGGAGGCCGAAGGCGAGATCTGAACGGCCGTCGACGTCGCGGGACTGTCGGGCTGGACCCGGGACGACTGTGCTGAACCCGGACGGCCGGGGCAGCCTTTTTAGCCACCGCCGTCTACCTCCTCCGGTGATCGACTGGACCGCCCTCCCGGAGTTCGGCTTCGAGCTGCGGTGTTGTCGGTGGGCCGAGCGGTGCTGGCCCCCCGACGGCGACGCGGCCGGGCCCGTCCTCGTCGCCCGACAGCTCGGGACGAGCCGTCGCCGCTGGGACACGATCGTCATCGAGTGCGATCCGACCGGCCTCCGCGAGCGGGCCCGGTTCGGCGAGGACCCCCTCGACGGCGACGCCCTCGACGTCCTCCGACACGCGCCCACGGGCTGGGCGTACTACCGCGAGGCGCTCCCGGAGCCGGGCTACCCGTGGCGGTACGTCCGCGAGTCGATCCACCGGGCGGTCGACCGCGGCGTCCTCGAGAGCCGGAAACGCGGGGGACGGATCGAGATCCGTCGGAACTGGCCCTACCCCAACTGGGTCGACCGGATCGTCGCGATCGAGAACAAGCCCGACCTCGATTCGGCCGCGGCCCGCCGTCTCGGCGAGCAGCTCGAGCACGACGTCGCCCTGGCGCTCGCCGACGAGGTGTGGGTCGCGACCCGCCCGACCGGCGAGCGCGTCGAGCCCGCCCTGCTCGAGGGGCTGCCGGTCGAGGTCGGCGTGGTGACCCTCGAGCCCGAACGTCTGGAGGCGTCCGTCGAGTGGTATCCACGCCGGCTGGCCGTCGACGAGCCGGGAACCCGCATCCTCGAGCGTCCCGCCGGCGGACGACGGGACGCCTCGGCCGCGCGCTTCGAGTACGTCGACGCCGACCGGAAGGCCACCCTGCGTCTGGAGATCGCCGAACGGGCGTACGGACGGGGCTGGCGCTCGTTTCACCGGACGATGCGGCCGGACTGTCGGCACTTCGAGCTGCGCTCGCTCGACGGCGCGGTCCCGTACTGTCGGGCGAAAGGGCGGCTCCCGACGGCCCGGGAGTGTGCGGGCTCCTGTCCGGCCTTCGAGCCCGAGCCGCCCGCGTGGCGGACTCGCGGCTGGCCGATCGAGGG
>PUPA01000035.1 GCA_003552885.1 Natrialbaceae archaeon | reverse complement strand
CCGGCGACCATCTTCGCCTGGGCGTCGACGCCGAGGACGTCGGCGCCGACGAGCCCCGCCTCGAGGAGGACGCCGCCGGTGCCACACATCGGGTCGAGCACCGTCCGCCCGGGGCGGGCGCCGGCCAGGTTCGCGATGGCCCGGGCCAGGAGGGGCTCCATGCTGCCCGGCTGGAAGAAGGGCCTGTCGGTCGGTTTCCGGGTCCCGAAATCACGGACGCTCTCGACGGCGAGCCAGCCGAGCGCACAGACCGAAACCGACTCCCCACGGAAGCCGTTCGTCGTCGCCGTGTCGGGCCCGTCGTCCGTCGACGTCGTCCGGGACTCGTCGTCCGGGAGCCGTCCCGCCGAGAACGCCGCCCGGAGGACGTGGTCGGGCTCCTCGAGGTCGACGGAGAACCCGCGGTCGACGAGGACGTCCCCGAGGTCGCGTTCGACGCGTCGGGCGTCGACGCCGACCGAGCCGCGGACGTCGGTCGCGCGGACGGCGACGCTCCCCTCCCGATCGATCGCGGTGGCTTCGAGGATCGACCGGGCGCTCGCCGGGTCGGCTTCCCCCCTGCCGATCAGCTCGCTCGCCGCGTGGGTGTACGCCAGCCCGCGGACGCGGTCGGGGACGACCCCACGGGCGACGGCCAGCCCCGGGGCGATCCGCCGGACGCCGGTCGCCGCGCTGGCCGCCTCGCAGGCGGCGAAGGCGTCGTCCTCGCCGCCGAGTTCGAGGAGGTACACGTCCGCGAGGTGGCCACCCCCACCAAAGAACGTACCGCTCCGTCGGCCGGCTGCGGTTTCGCGGTCGTCGAACCCCCCGCGCTACCGGAGATATCAGACGGCGGCACCAACCTTTATAAAGGTTAAATACGTCCTTTTAAGCGAATAATGACGGATCCGAAGGAGACCATCAACATCGAGAACGTGGTTGCGTCGACCGGCATCGGACAGGAACTAGACCTCCAGAGCGTCGCGATGGACCTCGAGGGAGCCGACTACGACCCCGAACAGTTCCCCGGCCTCGTCTACCGCACCCAGGAACCCAAGTCGGCCGCGCTGATCTTCCGGTCGGGGAAGATCGTCTGCACCGGTGCCAAAAGCACCGACGACGTTCACGAGAGCCTGCGTATCGTCTTCGATAAGCTCCGGGAGCTACAGATTCAGGTCAACGAGGACCCCGAGATCGTCGTCCAGAACATCGTCACGAGCGCGGACCTCGGCCGGAACCTCAACCTGAACGCGATCGCGATCGGGCTGGGCTTAGAGAACATCGAGTACGAGCCCGAACAGTTCCCCGGCCTCGTCTACCGGCTGGACGAACCGGAGGTCGTCGCCTTGCTTTTCGGTTCCGGGAAGCTCGTCATCACCGGCGGGAAACGCCCCGAGGACGCCGAACACGCCGTCGACAAGATCGTCTCGCGTCTGGAGGATCTCGGCTTGCTCGAGTGACCGAGCTCCCGGCTCAGAACGCCGGTCCGTGTCGGCCCGTTCAGTAGCCGAGCGCGAACAGCCGGTTGGCCACGAGCGCGAGGAAGACGACTGCCAACAGCCCGGCGAGGGTGAGAAAGGCCGCCGCCCAGCCGAACAGGTCGGCCACCAGACCGGTGCCGACCGATCCGAGCGCACCCACAACCCCGTAGACCGTCCGCACGAGCCCGAAGCCCGCGCCGCGTTCGGCCTCCGAGAGCAGGTCGATCACCCGCGGCAACAGCGCCGCCCCCCAGCTCATCGCGATCCCCACGAGGACGACGGCGGCTACGACCGACGGCGCCCCGTCGCCGACGACCAGGAGCGCGAAGCCGACCGCACCGACGCCGGCACAGCCAGCCGAGGAGCGCTGTCGGCCGTACCGATCGGAGGCCGCACCGACCCCAATCTGGGCGACGCCCTGGACGACGAAGTACGCGGAGAAGATCACCCCGGCGAGCGTCGCGGAGTAGCCGCGGTGTTCGACGAGGAAGGTGGGGAGAAACGAAGCGACGGCCTGCCAGGCGAACGCAAAGAGGACCGAGAGGACGACGGTGAACGCGATCTTCCGTCTCGTGAGCAACTCGGCGAGTGGCCCCACCTCGAGGCGGTCGGCCATCGGCTCGTCCGGCCGGCGCGGCTCGGTCGGCCGGATCCGTCGGGCGAAGACGACGAAGATGGGAACCGCAAAGAGCGTCCCGATGGCGACCGCGGGCCGCCAGCCGTAGGTGGTGCCGATCCAGGCGGCGAGCACCGGCGCGAGCAGGCCGGCCAGCGGCGCGCCGCCGTTGTGGACGCCGATCGCGGTGCCGATGTCGTCGTACGTCCGGCTGAGCAGCGTCGTCGCGACGGTGTAGTGAAGCCCCGCGACGAACCCGAGTGTGACTGTGGCGAGCACGAACACCGGGAACGCCGGCGCGACCGCGATCAGGAGGCTCGCGACGGCCGTTCCGCCGACGGCCACGAGGATGATCCGCCGCTCGCCAAAGCGGTCGCCGGCGATCCCGCTCGGGAACTGCGAGAGGAAGTAGGCCATCCAGAGGCCGGTCAGCGCCATCCCCACGACCGCGTTCGAGACCTCGAACTCCTCGACGATGACCGGGACGACGGGGCTGATCGCCAGCCGTGCGGCCATCGTCGCGAAGAACGCGAGGGTACACAGGGTGAGTACGGTGTGTCGGTACCGCCAGTTCATCCGGGAGTTCGCACGTCGCTCTCTCGGGCCGGTAAATGAGGGCGTCGGTTCCCGTCCGCCTGCGGCGGTTTCCGCCCCCGACGGCCGGGTGTGGCTGTCGCCGTCTTCGCGGGGTTTATCGGGCCGTTGACCGTACAGCGGGTATGGAACCCCGCCCCCGTCCGGGCCGGAACTGGCTCGCCGTCTCGGCGCTCACCCTCCTCGTGGCGGCCGCGACCGCCGGCGTGACGGTCGTCGGCGACGGCCCGTCAGTCGCCGCGGCCGGCGTCGTCCTCGTCGCGGCGCTCTCGGTCGGCGTCGTCGCCGCGGTCCCCGAGGAGCTCGCGGCGGCGTGGGCCGAACACCGGCGGTACGTCCACCTCTCCGTGGGGCTTTTCGGCGTCGGCTCCCTGCTCGGGGCCACACTCTACCTGGCGGGCGTCGACCTGACCGAGCTGCTCTTCGAGCTGCTCGCCGAGGAGCTTCCGGAGCCGGAGGATCCGGCCGCGGAGTTCGAGATCGAGCTCTCTGCGACCTTCTTCGTCGTCCAGAACACCCCGCCATTTCTCGTCTCGATCCTCGGGGCGTTCACCCTCGGCGCACTCACCGTCCTCGTGATGTTCGTCAACGGCTTTCTCGTCGGCAACGTGGCGTTCGCCGTCGGGGCCGCCGTCGGCGTCGACTTCATCGTCGTCGGCTTGCTCCCACACGGGATCTTCGAGCTCCCCGCGCTGTTCGTCGCCGCCGGCGTCGGTTTCCGGCTGCTCCACCGGCTCGGCGGACGGCTGCTCGGAAGCCGCGAGACGGCGCTGGATCGGGCGTACCTCCGGCGGACGGGCTCGCTGATCCTGTTCGCGTGGCTGTTGCTCGTCGTCGCGGCGTTCGTCGAGGCCTACCTCACCCCGACACTGCTGGAAGCGCTGTTCGCGACGCGGCTCGAGGCCGGCTGATCGGACGCGTCGGCGGCGGCGGCCGCGACCGATCGCGGGACGCGTCGCAGGCCGGATCCACACGGGCCGGCCTGGGACGTTTCGTTACACCTAACTCGGCTTCCGGTAAAGTAGCCCACGAACCAGATGAAACTACACGAGTACCAGGCGAAGGGCGTCTTCGCCGACGCGGGGATTCCGACCCCCGATTCGCGGCTGGCGTCGGACGTCGAAGGGGTCATCGCCGCGGCCGAGGAGATCGGTTACCCGGTCGCGATCAAAGCCCAGGTACAGGTCGGCGGCCGCGGGAAGGCCGGCGGGATCGAGCTCGTCGACGACGACGAGGAGGCCAGGGCGGCGGCCGACCGGATCCTCGGGATGGACCTCAAAGGCTACCACGTCGATCGCGTGCTCGTCGAGGAGGCAGTCGAGTTCACCGACGAGCTGTACGTCGGCGTCACGATGGACCGCGGTGAGGCTCGCCCCGTGGCGATGGTCTCGACGAAAGGCGGCGTCGACATCGAGGCCGTCGCCGAGGAGACCCCCGAGGCGATCGCGAGCGAGCACGTCGATCCCGCCTTCGGGATGCACTCCTACCAGGCTCGGAAAGCCGTCTACGACGCCGGCGTCGACCCCGCTCTCGCCCGCGACGTCTCGGGCGTGCTCACGACGCTCTACCGGCTCTGGGACGAAAGGGACGGCGCGGACGCCGAGATCAACCCGCTGATGGTCACGGCCGACGACGAGGTGATCGCCGCCGACGCCGTGATGAACGTCGACGAGGACGCCCTCTTTCGCCAGCCCGAGCTGGCCGAGATGGAAGCGGAGGCCGCAAGCGGCGACGAGCTCGAACGGAAAGCCGACGAGTACGACTTCGACTACGTCCGGCTGTCGGGCAACGTCGGCATCATCGGCAACGGGGCGGGGCTGGTGATGACGACCCTCGACCTCGTGGACTACTACGGCGGCGAGCCGGCGAACTTCCTCGACGTCGGCGGCGGCGCGAAAGCCGAGCGGATCGCGAACGCCCTCGACATGGTGTTCTCCGACGAAAACGTCGACAGCGTCGTCTTCAACATCTTCGGCGGCATCACCCGCGGCGACGAGGTCGCCCGGGGGATAAACGAGGCCCTCGAGGGGTTCGAGGAGGTCCCCAAGCCGGTCGTCGTCCGGCTGGCCGGCACGAACTGGGAGGAAGGGATGGAGATCCTCAACGAGGAGCTCGTGACCGTCGAGGAGACCCTCGAGTCGGCGGTCCAGCGTGCGGTCGAATACGCCCAGGAGGTGAGCCAATGAGCGTACTCGTCGACGACGACACGCGGGTGGTGGTACAGGGAATCACCGGCGGTGAAGGGAAGTTCCATACCGGCCAGATGATCGAGTACGGGACGAACGTCGTCGCCGGCGCCGTACCGGGGAGAGGCGGCGAGGAGGTCCACGGCGTCCCCGTCTACGACACGGTCGCCGGCGCCGTCGAGGCCGAGGACGCCAACGCATCGGTCGTGCTCGTTCCGCCCGCGTTCGCGGCCGACGCGATGTTCGAGGCCCTCGGGGCCGACATCGAGCTGGTCGTCGCGATCACCGAGGGCGTCCCGACCCAGGACATGGCCCGGGTGAAACGTCGCCTCGACGAGACCGACGCCTACCTCATCGGGCCGAACTGCCCGGGGATCATCACCCCCGGCGAGGCGAAACTCGGTATCCTCCCCGGAAACATCTTCGCCGACGGTAACGTCGGGCTCGTCTCCCGGTCGGGCACGCTCACCTACCAGGTGGTCGACAACCTCACCCAGCGGGGGATCGGGCAGACGACGGCGATCGGCATCGGTGGCGACCCGATCATCGGGACGAGCTTCATCGACGCCCTGGAGCTGTTCGAGAACGATCCCGAGACGAAAGCCATCGCCATGTGTGGCGAGATCGGCGGCGAGGACGAGGAGGCCGCGGCGGCGTACATCGACGAGCACGTCGAGACGCCCGTCGCAGGCTTCATCGCCGGTCGGACGGCTCCGCCGGGCAAACGGATGGGCCACGCCGGCGCGATCGTCTCCGGCTCGGGGACGGGCACCGCACGGAGCAAGATCGACGCGCTGAACGACGCGGGCGTCCCCGTCGGCGACACCCCCGAGGAGGTCGCAGAACACGTAGAGGACTTCCTGTGAACTACCCTACCCTACTCGCTCACGGCTAAATCGTCTGCCGCCGGCGCACCCGACCCTATCCCCCTTCGACGACCACGCCGCGGTCTCCCGGCTCGACGACCGCATAGCAGTTGCCACTGGAGAGCCACCGGTCGGCGACCGCGAGCGCGCTCGCCTCGAGGTCGGCGGCGAACTCCGCCGGATCGTAGATGTGATAGAAGCGATCGACGGTCTCCCCGTCCGGGAGCGTCCACGCGACCGTCGTGTCGAAGCCCGTCTCGGCGTCGAACCGGTCGTGGGTCGTCGACCATACGCTCACGAGCGCACGTCCTCCCGGAGCGAGCACGCGTGCGAGTTCGTCGAGGCTCGCGACCCGACTCTCCCTGCCGGGCAGGTGGTGTAAGGTGGCGACGTACACCGCGAGGTCGACGACCCCCGTCGCGAGCGGCAGAGCGGCGGCGTCGGCCTGGAGCAGGGAGACCGAAAAGCCACGCTCGCGGGCGCGCTCACGACCGGTTCCGAGGACGCCACGGCTCGCGTCGACGCCGACGACCCGTTCGACCCGCTCGGCGAGGAGCGCGGCGTGCCGGCAGTTTCCACAGCCGACGTCGAGGCCGACCGCCCCCCTCGGGGCGTCCGCGACGAACGTCTCGACCTCCGGCCAGGCGTACTCGCGGGTCGCCGAGAAGTGGGTGGCGATCCGGTCGTAAGTCTCACGGACGTCGACTCGCCGATCCATACGTCAGGGTCGATCGGTGCGGCCAAAAGGGATTCGACCTCCGATGGTTGTCCGTCCCCGGGGGTCGACCCGCAGGCCGACGGCGGTCGGCCGACCGGTTCGAAGGCGGTCTCCGCCACAGCGTGGGGTCGGCCGGCTACGGCTCAGGGCGTTACGTTCATACGGTCTGAGTGCGAACTGGAGACACGGAATGAGGCGCGAGCACTTCACGCTGGAGGTCAGGGACGTCGACTGGGTCGAGGCCGACGGGGAGCCACGGGAGCCGTCGGTATCGATCGACTTCGCCGGTTCGACGACGACGCTCCGCGAGCGCCTCACCGCGCCCGACGGCGACCTCCTCGAGGACGCCGAAGTCGACGTCGCCTTCCGGCTCCAGGAGCCACTGGAGGAGGAGGCCGCCGGCGTCATCGGCGTCACCGACCGTCTCACGGGCGATTTCATCCTCGAGCTCAACGTCGAGGCCGGCGACGTCCTCCGGTTCATCCGTGCGGCCCGTAGCTACGGCGAGGCGACGACCGACGGCTCCGGCCGGTACCGGATCGAGATCGCCGTCGACGGCGACCCCGTCGTCACCTACGAGAAGGGCACGTTCCTCGTCTACGACGACGAGGGGGACCTCCTGCGGGCTCACAGCCTGATCCCGAGCGGCGTCGAACTGTAGCTCGAACGACTCGATCCTGGGCCGAGCAGCGTGACCACGGCCTGAGACCGTCAAATATATACGCTTTAGGCCCGCCTAAACATACGAGCGCCACGCCGGCGGGTGATCAGATGGCGAACGCACGACAGATCGGGAGACCACGAAGTGAACCGCCAGTCGCCGAGAGCGTGCTCGAACTCGACGGCGTCGGGAAGTCTTTTGGCAGCGAGCGGGTGCTCGAGTCGCTCTCGCTTGCGGTCCGGGACGGGGAGATCCTCACCCTGCTTGGCCCCTCCGGCTGTGGGAAGACGACGACGCTGCGGCTCGTCGCCGGCCTGGAACGGCCCGACGAGGGCGAGATCCGACTCCAGGGAGCCTCGGTCGCCGGAAACGGTCGGTTCGTCCCACCCGAGAGCCGCGACGTCGGGGTCGTCTTCCAGGAGTTCGCCCTCTTTCCACACCTCACCGCGAGCGAGAACGTCGCCTTCGGCATCTCGGAGCTGCCGGCGGACGAGCGCGACCGCCGGGTAGAGGAGCTGCTCGAACTCGTCGGCCTCGAAGACCACGCCGAGGCGGCCCCCGAAGAGCTCTCAGGGGGGCAACAACAGCGGATCGCCCTGGCGCGCTCGCTCGCGCCCGAACCCGAGATGCTGTTGCTCGACGAGCCCTTCGCGAGCCTCGACGCCGACCTCAGAGTCGAGATGCGCGAGGAGGTTCGCCGGATCATCAAGGAGACGGGCGTGACCGCCATCTCCGTGACCCACGACCAGGAGGAGGCGCTGTCGATCTCAGACCGGGTCGCCGTGATGAACGACGGTCGGCTCGAGCAGGTGGACAGCCCCGAAGCGGTCTTCCAGCGGCCGACCTCCCGCTTCGTCGCCGGCTTCCTCGGCCACGCGACGTTCCTCTCGGGACGGGTGAAAAGCGACTGCGTCGAGACCCGTCTCGGCGAGGTCCCCCGGGAGCTCGTCGACGGGCTCGCGCCGGCGTACGACGGCACCGAGATCGACCTGCTCGTCCGACCGGACGACGCCACCGCCACGCCGGCGAACGGCGACGGCGCCGACGGGCGGGTCGTCTACCGGCGATACCTCGGCCCGACCGTCCTCTACCGGGTCGAACTCGACTCCGGAGAGGTGATCGAGTGTATGCACAACCACACCGACCGGATCGATCTCGACGGTCGCGTGGCGGTCACGCTCACCGCCGACCACGAGCTGGCCTGGTTCCCCGCGGACCAGCGGACCGGCCGGCCCGCGGGG
>PUPA01000148.1 GCA_003552885.1 Natrialbaceae archaeon | reverse complement strand
CGACGGCGTCTCGCGCTCCGGTATCTGGGGCGTCACCGCGGGGAGGAGGTGCGGATACGGGACCTCTCTGAGTGGATCGCCGCGGAGGAAAACGACGTCCCGGCGTCGGCGGTGAACTACAAACAGCGAAAGCGGGTGTACACGTCGCTGTACCAGTCACACCTGCCGGCGCTTGCCCGTGACGGAATCGTCGAGTACGACCGGGCCAGGGGGACCGTCTCGTTGACCTCCACCGCGGGGGCGTTCGACGTCTACCTCGAGGCGGTTCCCGAGCGCGCGCTCTCCTGGCGTGAGTACTGGCTCGGGCTGGGTTCGCTCGCGGCGGCCGTCAGCGTGGCCGCCTGGCTCGACGTCTTGCCGTACCTCTCGGGGTCCGGCCACGCGGTCGCGTTGGCCGTCTCTGCGGTCGTGTTCGTCTCCGCCGTCGCGTTCGCGCTGGTCGGTCGGCGACCGTAGCGGCCAGTCGGGGGGAGCCCGAAACGACCGCCAGGTCCGTGGATCCGACCGAACTCCGAGGCCCGTGGATCCAACCGAACTCCGAGGCCCGTGGATCGGTCGAATCGACAGGAACTTGACCGGCCCGAACGGATCGTGGGGCGTGACACGGCGAACCGACGTGGGGCTGTTCGTGGGGCTCACGCTGCTCTGGGGTCTCTCGTTTCCGGCGATCGAGGTCGGTCTAGACTACCTGCCCCCGCTCCTGTTCGCGGCGTTCAGATACGATGTCGCGGCGGCCGTGTTGTTGGCGTACACGGCGCTCCGGGTAGAGGACCGGCTACCGCGTGCCGGAAACGACCTCTTGGCGGTCGTCGCCGGCGGGCTCTTTCTCGTCGCCGGCAACGGGCTGCTCTTTCTCGGCCAGCAGACCGTCCCGAGCGGCGTCGCCGCGATCATCACCTCACTGATTCCGCTGGTGACGGTTCTGTGGGCGTTCGTGCTCGTCGGCGAACGCCGGTCGCCGCTGGCGCTCGTCGGAGTGGTCCTCGCGCTCGTCGGGACCGGCCTGGTCGTCCAGCCCGATCCGGGCGACCTCCTCGCGGGCGATACGGTCGGTCGGCTGTTGATCGTCTGTCAGGTGGTGAGCGTCGCCCTCGGCGGCGTGTTGGTCCAGCGCGCCCGGCCGTCGCTCGGAACGGTGCCGCTGACCGCCTGGTCCATGCTCCTCGGTGCGCTCGTCTTACACGCCGTCAGCTTCGGGATCGGCGAGAGCCCAGGGATCGAGGCGACGGCCCCGACGGCGATCGCCGCCGTGGTCTACCTCGGGATCTTCTCGACGGCGATCGCCTTCCTGATCTACTTCACCGTCCTCGCGAGACACGGCGCCTTCGAGGTCACGCTCATCCAGTACGTCGTTCCCGTCGTCGCGACGGTCGTCGGCGTCGTCGCCCTCGGCGAGTCGATCGAGCCCGCGACGGTCGCCGGCTTCGGCGTCATCGTCCTCGGCTTCGCGGCCCTGAAACGGCGAGCCATCGCGGAGCTGCTGGAGGGGCATACGGCTCCGTCGTGACCGGCTCGCGCCCGGTCGACTAGCGTCGCGTGTGGCTGCCGGCACCCCCGGCCGTCTCCGATCAGTCGTCACCCACCTCGGTGCGTGCGACCCGCCGCTGTGCGCGCTCGATGAACTCCCGGGGGAGCTCGTCGATCTCGCCGGCCTGGACGCCCCAGAGGTGGGCGTAGAGGCCGTCGTTCGCGATGAGCTCCCCGTGAGATCCGCGCTCGACGATCCGGCCCCCCTCGAGGACGACGATCGTGTCGGCGTCTTTGATCGTCGAGAGGCGGTGGGCGATGGCGAACGTGGTCCGTCCCTCGGTGAGCCGGTCGAGCGAACGCTGGATGAGCATCTCCGTCTCGGTGTCGACGTCGCTCGTGGCCTCATCGAGGATCAAGATCTCCGGATCGGCGAGGATGGCCCGAGCGATACAGAGCCGCTGGCGCTGTCCGCCCGAGAGTTTTACGCCGCGTTCGCCGACCATCGTATCGTACCCCTCCGGGAGGCTCTCGATGAACTCGTGGGCCTCGGCGGCCTTCGCGGCCTCGATCACCTCCTCGTGGCTCGCGTCGAACGTGCCGTAGGTGACGTTCTCCTCGACGGTGCCATAAAAGAGGTACGACTCCTGGCCGACGTAACCCATCGACTCCCGGAGGCTCCGCAGGGAGACCTCCCGGACGTCCTGGCCGTCGATCCGGATCGCCCCCTCGTCGACGTCGTACAGCCGCAACAGGAGTTTGAGCACGGTCGACTTCCCGGCCCCGGTCGGCCCGACCAGCGCGAGGGTCTCCCCGCCGTCGACGGCGAGGGAGACGTCCTCGAGGACCGTCTCGCCGTCGTCGTAGGCGAAGCTCACGCCGTCGTACTCGACCCGACCCCCCTCGACGACGAGCGGATCGACGGCGTCGTCGTCGTCGATCCGGCCCGTCTCGTCCATCAGCCCGAAGATCCGCTCGGCGGAGGCGTTCGCCCGCTGATACATGTTGATTATCTGGCCGAACTGGGCCATCGGCCAGACGAGTTGCTGGGTGTAGAGGATGAACGTGACGAACGCGCCGACGCTCAACGCGCCGGTGAACGGGCCGGGGGCGGTTCCGGCGAACACCCAGTACCCCCCGACGAGGAAGGTCAACACGAAGCCGATCCCGGAGAGTAGCTGCAGGGCGGGGAAAAACCGGATCCGGATCCGGATCGCCCCCCAGTTCGTCTCGAAGTAGTTCCGGGAGACGTCCTCGACCCGGCCGGACTCGAACCGTTCGGTGTTCGAGGACTTGATCACCTGGATCCCCCCGAGGTTGTTCTCCAGCCGGGAGTTGACCGTCCCGACCGACGACCGGACCGCGGCGTACTTCGGCTGGATCCGCTTGACGAAGAGGTAGGTGAACGCGGCGATGAGCGGCACTGGTGCCATCGCCACCAGCGCGAGCTGGGGGTTGAGCCAGACGAGCAACGCGGCGATGCCGACGACCATCACGACCATCCGAAACGCGGAGTTGAGCCCGTCGTTCAGAAAGCGTTCGAGCTGATTGACGTCGTTCGAGAGCACCGACATCATTTCGCCGGTCTGTTTGTCGGCGAAAAACCCCATGTCGAGTCGCTGCATCCGGTCGTAGGTCGCCGTCCGCACGTCGTGTTGGACGTCCTGGGCGAAGGCGTTGAACCCCCAGTTGCGCAGCCAGTGGAAGATCGCCCCGATCGCAAACGAGAGGGCGATGAGCGCGACGATCAACAGGAACTGATCGAGCTCGGTTGCGGGGATCCACCCCTCGGGGACGATCGTGAACGGGATCTGGCTCGCCAGGGCGTCCCGGCCGGTGGCCTCGGCGAAGATCGTGTCGATCGCCGCGCCGAGCAACAGCGCCGGCAGCAGGTCGAGCACGCGTGCGAAGACGCTGGCGACGATCCCGACGGCGACGGCCGACCAGTAGGGCCGGCCGAACTCGCCGAGCAGCCGGCGCATCGGTCCATCGACGCTCTCCCGTTGCTCGGCGAACGGGTCGTCCTCGTCCCAGTCGGGGCCGCTCATAATCCGTCCTGGAGGGATCGCCGGGGATAAGCCTTGGCTGCGAACCGAAATACCTCGCGCCGGCTGGACAAACGACCGTGTGAGCCACTGACACTGGAAGTGATCAGCCACGTTCGATCTTGACCTCGTCGCCGACCTCGACGCCGTGTTCGTCTAGATAGCCCGCTGGCACCTCGAGGACCCACTTCGCCCGACCCGAGTACCGGAGCTCCTCGCCGTCCTCGCCAGGGCCGGGCGCCCGGGCCTCGTGGATCGCCGTGATCCGCCCGTCGGCGCCGACGAAGGCGATGCCGATGTCGAAGTCCATCCCGCGCATGACGTAGGTCCGCTCGGCCTCCCCGCGGTGGACGAACAGCATCCCCTCGCCGTCGCCGAGCTCGTCGTGGTCGCTCAACCCGACGTACCGTTCGTAGGGTGTGTCGGCGACCTCGGCGTCGACGACGGCCCGCTCGCCGTCGGGCCCGAGTATCGAGACCTCCGCGCGGTCGTCGCTCCACGGCGCCGGGACGAGCCCGACGGCCACGAGCAGCCCGACGGCCAGGAGGGCCACGGCGAGGGCAGCGAGGGGCCGTCGGGCCATCGGGGATCCGTCCGGGCCGAGAGAGTAAAGGTTATTCGGGCGGGCCGACTCCGTCCGACCACGGGCTCGTGGTCTAGCTGGTCATGACGTGGCCTTTACAAGGCCGAGATCGGCGGTTCGAACCCGCCCGAGCCCATTTCTGGGACGAACGACAGTGAGTCACAGAACTGTATGCGAGGGTGGTTCGAACCAGATCAGTCGCAGCGGCCGAACGTAGTGAGGCCGACCGTCTGGGCGAGGTTCGAACCCGCCCGAGCCTATCTCTGTGGCGAGCAATTCGCGAGCGACAGAACCGTACGCGAGGAGGTTCGAATCGGACCGATCACGGCGACCGATCGGCCGACACCCTCAAGTCCATCAGGTGAGGTGACCCTCACATGGATCGACGGAGCTACCTCGCCGTCGCCGGCGTCGGTGCTCTCGCCGGCTGTCTGGACAGGGTCGGTTTCGGCGACGACGGAGGGGAAGAGCCGGCGTTCGAACGGACGGCCGAAGCGCTCACGGCCCGGGAACTCGCCCGTGCGATCTCCCGGCTGAACGAGGTCGCACTCGCGCTCGGGCTGGTCGCCGACCGCTTCGAGGAGCCCGAGGCGTTCGAGTTCGATGCCGACGAACACCGCGAGCGGCTCGAGACGGCGCGTTCGCACCTCGCGGAGGTGGACGACGAGCGGGCGGCCGACCGCGAGGAGCTGTGGACGTACGCCGACGGCCTCGCGGGGACCCTCGACGGGGTCGAGGGCGTCGACGACGGCGAGTTCGGCGACGACGAGGCCTTGGAGTCGGCCTTCGAGGAGCGACGCCTCGAGGAGACGCGAGAGCGCCTCGACCGACGACGGAGCGGCCTCGCCGAGCCGCTCGATCGAGTCGATCCGGCCCGGGAGACCCTCGCCGGGCTCGACCGCGACCGGCTGGACGGGCTGAACGCCGTCGACGTCGAACCGATCGAGGAGGGCGCCACGCGGCTCACAGAGGTGCTCGGGGCCGGACTGGAGCTGACCGACGCCTACGGGCTAACCGTCGACGGCTACGAGGGGGTCGAGGAAGGCGAGGCGGCCGTCGACGCCGGGGAGCTCGAGCCGGCACGGGGTTCGTTCGCCGACGCGCGGGCGACGTTCGCCGACGCCTCCGCGGCCCTCGACGGCCTCGACCCGGCGGGTGTCGACTCGATCGAGGAGGGCGCCCGGGAGCTGTCGTCGGTGCTCGACCCCTCGAAGACGGTCCTCGACGCACAGGTGACGACGATCGACGGCTTCGAGCGCCTCGAGGAGGGTGAGGGCCACCTCGAAGAGGAGGCGTTCGGGCCGGCCGGCGACGCCTTCGCCGACGCGCGGGCGACGTTCGCCGACGCCGAGGCGACCCTCGACGGGATGGACGAGGAGGAGGCAGAGCCCGTCGAGGCCGAACGCTCGCGGCTCCGGGAGGTGGTCGGGGCCGGGGCGGGACTGGCCGAGGCCAACGGGACGGCAACCGAGGGGTTCACCCACCTCGAGGAGGGCGGCGAGCACGTCGACGACGAATCCCTCGGGCCGGCCCGCGAGTCGTTCGCGGCCGCACGCCGGTCGTTCACCGAGTCCGGACGCACACTCGAGGGGGTCGACCCTGCCGGCGTCGACCCGCTCGAGGACGGCACGGCGGAGCTCGAGGACGTCCTCGAGGCGTCAGTGACGCTGACCGACGCCAACGACGCGACGGTCGCCGGCCTCCAGCGGATCGACGCGGGCGAGGACGCGAACGAGGCCGGCGCGTTCGAGGACGCCAGAGTGGAGTTCCTCGCGGCGCGCGAGGCGTTCGCCGACGCGACGGCCACCCTCGAGGCGGCCGACGCGCCGCCGGACCGGCTCGAGGATCGGTTCGACCGCGCCCGGTGTCGGAGCGACACCCTCGAAGAGGGTGCCGAGACGTTCGTCGAGGCCATGGATGCAGCCATCGACGGCAGGCCCCGCGAGGCCGACGCGCTCGAGACGGAAGCCAGACGGAGGGTCGAGGAGGCCGAAGACTGTGGCTAGTCGGCAGTCGCTCCCTCGTGACCCTCCGCGTGCGGCGGGAGCTCGTCGACCAGGACGACGGCCTCGCCCTCGAGGACGGGCTCGTCGTCGCCGTCGTGGACGGTCGTCTCGACGCGGAACTTCGACCCGCCAAGCTCGTCGACGATCTCACAGCGGGCGCTCGCGCGCTCGCCGACGTGGAGGGGCCCACGGAACGACGCCTCCTGGGAGAGGTAGATCGTCAGCCCGGGAAGCCTGGCGAGCGCCGCGCTGATCAGCCCGACCGCGAGCGCACCGTGGGCGATCCGGCCGCCAAACCGGGTGCCCGTGGCGTACTCCTCTTCGAGGTGCAGACGGCTGGTGTCGCCGGTCGCCTCGGCGAACGCCTCCACGTCCTCGGTCGTCAGCTGGCGCTCGAACGTCGCCACGTCGCCCACGGAGACCCGCGTCTCGTCGACCCCGCGGTACTCGAACGACCAGTCCTCGCGCTCGTATGCCGTCTCGGGCCGGATCGACCGCCGCGGCGGCAGCTCCGGCCTGGCGACCGGCGGATGCATCAGCTGGGGGATGTACCGACACAGCTCGGCGGTGGTCACGATCCCCCGGAGCTCCCCGCCGTCGACGACGGGGAGGTGTTTGACGTCGTGTTCGCGCAGCGTCGCGGCCGCCTCGTGGATCGACGCGTCTGGATCGACCGTCACGAGCGGCGCCGACATCACCTCGCCGAGTTCGACCCTGGCGAGCCCCGATCGCTCACAGAGCTGTCTCGCGAAGTCGGCTTCGGTGAGGATGCCGACGGGCGTTCCGTTCCGGACCACCACGACCGAGCCGACTCCCTCCTCGCGGATCGTGACGGCCGCCTCCTCGGCCGTTCGCTCGGTCTCGGCGGTCGCGACGTCGGTGAGCATCACCTCGCGTACTGGGATCTCCTCGTACATCGGGGCCCCCTACCACGGGTGGCTTCAAGAGTCCCCCACCCGGGCCACGGGGGCGGTGGTCGGTCAATCCTCCGGCTCGATCGGCGTCCCGTCCTCGGTCGGCGGGGCGACGTGGTCGACGTACTCCTCCACGGAGGGCTCGTCGACCCGGACGCGGACGGCGATCTCCCCGAGCTCGTCGGGCTCACCGACGGCGAAGTTGACCCGTCCCTCGAACGCGGCCCCCTTCTTCAGGGCGAACCCGAAGCTCCCGCCCTCCCGGCCGTCGAAGAACTCGGCGCGTGCGGTGTCGAGGATCTCCTGGCGGTGGAGCAGCTCCGAGAAGTGAGCGAGCGAGTGGGACCGGCCCCTGATCTCGCCGAGTCCCTCCTCGAGGTCGGCCTCGGGAAAGAGGGTGGCGACGGCGTCGGCGACCCGGGCGGTGACCTCGGTATCGTACACCGGCGCCGTGATCTCGACGTCGACGCGGTAGATCGCCGTCATCGACCCCCACCCGTCTCGCCGGCGACGAGCTCGCGGATCCGCGCGTGGAACCCCTCCAGGCTGGCGGTGTTCTCGACGACGACGTCGGCCCGGGCCATCGCCTCGTCCATCCCGAAGCCGCGTTCGCGCTCGTCGCGGCTCTCTACGGACTCCCCACCGTCGGCCTCCCCGAGGTCCCGGCCGCGGCCGTCGATCCGCTCGGCGCGGAGCTCGAAGGGAGCCTCGATGCTGACGAGGGTGAACGCCTCGCCGAAGCGCTCCTCGAAGACGTCGACCTCGGCGTCCGAGCGGATGCCGTCGACGAGGACGGCGTCGTACCGCTCCAGGCGATCCTCGATCATCGGCAACGAGCGCTCGGCGACCGCCGCGGTGCCGTGTTCCCGGCGGAGTGCCTTCGCGACCGTCCCGTGATCCTTCGCGGGGTCGAGCCCGCGCTCGGCGGTCTCCTGGCGGATCACGTCCCCCATCGTCACCACCGGGATCCCCTCCTCGCGTGCGACCGTGGCGGCCTCGCTCTTGCCGCTGCCCGGCAACCCCACGGTTCCGATGACGTGCATCGGGGGACGGTACAGCCGACGCGTTCATAAGGGCTGTGTCTCCGGCGGCGTTATGTCGGATCGGCTCCCCGGGACCGTATGGGTCGGCCGGTGCTCGTCCGTGCGGTGTGGTTCGTGTTCGTCGGCTGGTGGCTGACGCCGATCGTGATCAACCTCGCCTGGCTGTTGAACCTGACCGTAATCCTGTTGCCGGTCGGCATCAAGCTCATCAACCTCGTGCCGACGGCACTGACGCTCGCCGAGCCGCGGTCGATCGTCGACCCCGACGCCGGCCGGAGCCAGCATCCGCTCGCGATCAGGGCGGTGTACTTCGTGCTCGTCGGCTGGTGGCTCTCCTTTCTGTGGGCCAACCTGGCGACGCTGTTAGCGATCACGATCCTCGGGCTGCCGATCGCGATCTGGATGATCCACCGGCTGCCGTTCGTGACCTCGCTGTACCGGTTCCACGGCTGAGGCGATCCACACCGCTTATACCGATCGGCCGACGAGTGAGCACGCGAGGGCACGTAGCTCAGTCCGGATAGAGCGTCGGACTTCTAATCCGACGGTCGTGGGTTCGAATCCCATCGTGCCCGT
>PUPA01000013.1 GCA_003552885.1 Natrialbaceae archaeon | reverse complement strand
TACGGCGGCGGGGAGTACGTCGACCGGCTGGCAGCCGACGTCGCCGCCCGTGCTCGCGAGCGCGGGATCGACTGTTCGGAGTCCGAAGTGCTGTTGACCAACGGTGCGACGAAGGCCATAGACACCATCTGTCGGGCGTTCCTCTCGCCCGGAGACGCGATGTTCGTGGAGGCACCGACGTTCATGGGCGCGTTGACCCTCTTCGAGAACTTCGGCGTGGAGGTCGCGGGCTTTCCGGTCGGCGCGGACGGCCTCGACGTCGACGCCGTCGCGGCGGCGCTGAGAGCACGCCGCAGTGAGGGCCGTCCGATCCCGAAGCTGTTGTACACGATCCCGACCTTCCAGAACCCGACCGGCACGACGATGCCCGTCGAGTGCCGTCGCCGACTGGTGGAGCTCGCCGCCGAGTACGACTTCGTCGTGCTGGAGGACGACGCCTACGGCAGGCTCCGCTACGACGGCGAGGACGTCCCGACGATGAAGGCCATAGACGACGAGGGACGGGTCCTCCAGGTGGGCACGTTCGCGAAGACGATCGCACCCGGAGTGCGGACCGGCTGGATCCTCGGGCCCGAGGCCGCCGTCGAGGAGCTCGCCCGGATCGACGCCGGCGGAACGAACACGTTCACCCGGAGTATCGTCGGTCGCTACTGCACCGACGGCAGCCTCGACGCGACCGTTCCAGAGCTCCGGGCGGCCTACGAGCGCCGGCGCGACCGCATGCTCGAGGCCCTCGAAGAACACATGCCCCCGGAGGCGAGCTGGACCGAACCCGAGGGCGGCTTCTTCGTCTGGGTCGAGCTCCCGGCGGGGATCGACGCCGACCGGATGCTCCCCGAGGCGGCCGAGGAGGGCGTCACCTACCTGCCCGGGGAGTTTTTCTTCCCCGACGACGACGGCGAGCGCTGCCTCCGGCTCTCATTTAGCCACGTCTCCCTGCCCGAGATCGACCGTGCCATCGAGGCCCTCGGACGGGCCACCCGGAGCGCGGTCGCGGCCCGTTCGGCCGACGACTGAGCCGATCCTCGGCCACTCTCCGCGGCCTGGTAGACGGACGACTGGCCACTCGCACGCGTCGACCGGCGAGCCACGGAGGGGAAACTACAACCGGCTCGGAGGACACAGCCGTCCATGGACGAGATCGACGAGGTCGCCGCCGCCGTGGACACTCTCACGACGGCGCTCGAATCGGACGACGACGTCGCACACGCCGAGGTCGGCGGGTTCGTTCGGGACCGCAGCACCGTCATCCTCACCGAGGAGGGCGTCCGGTCGAGCCACGCGTTTCTCACGACCGGCGTCTGGTGTCGCGTCCTGGCCGACGGCGCCTCCGCCTACCGCCAGTCGACGGTTCTCGACGAGGCGACCCTCCAGACGACGGCGGAGACGGCGGCCAGATCGGCGACACAGCTCGCCCAGGAACGCCCCGAGAGCTACGATCCCGAGACGACACACCGGGCTGCCCACCCCGGTTGGGCCGACGATCCGGTCTCGGCCGTCGGTCCGGACGCGAAATCCGACCGGCTCGTCGCCGCCAGCGAGGACGCGCTGGCCGACCGCGAGCTAGATCGGCTCCGGCTCGAGTACGCCGACGAGCACCTCGTCTCGATGCTCTCGACGACGGCCGGAACGCTCCTGACGACGACGCTCGACCGTGCCTCGGCCGACCTCTCGGTCGCCGCCGACGGAGTGACCGTCCGGCGTCACCGCGGCTCGACCGACGGCTCGACCCTCGAAGGCGTCGACTCGCTTCTGACCGGCGCCGTTGCGGACGTCGACCGGCTCGCCGCGACGGAGCCGGAGACGCCGCCGGCTGGCCGGCTGCCGATCGTCCTCGGGCCACGGGCGGCCGGACAGCTCGTCACCCTCCTCTCGCGGGCGTTCGAGGGCGACGTCGTGCTGGCGGAGGGATCCCCACTCGAGCGTGGCGATCGGATCGCACCACGATCGCTCTCGATCGAAGACGGCGTCCGGGCCGGTTCGTGGGCCGCTCGCCCGTTCGACGCCGAGGGGCGGCCAACGGCACCCGTCCGCCTCCTCGGGGACGGCGTCGTCCGAAACTACCTCCACAGCGTCTCGAGCGCGGCGACCCTCGGCGGGACCGTCGCCGGAAGCGTGATCCCGTCGATCGGCTTCGAGAGCGCACCGAGGATACACGCACGACACCTCGACGTCGACCCGGGAGAGAGGAGTGTAGCGGAGCTCTCGGCGGACGCGTCGGTGTGCGTCGATCGGTTCCGGGCCCCCTGGCAGGGCGAGGGGCTGCTCCGGAAGCTCCGGTCGGGCTGGGCGCCGCCGGGGGCTCACTACACCTCACAGCTCGCCGAGAAGATCCCGGATGCCGAGCTGGCGGCCGGACGTGGCCGAACGTCGCTACCGATCGCCGAAGGATACCTGCTCGACGGCGGCGAGCCCGTCGGCCGGCTGGAGGGGGCGACCTACGAGTTCTCGATCGAGGACCTCCGAACGCTCGAGGGCGCGAGCGCCCGCCGGGAGACCGTCACGGGGGTGTCGGAGAAACACAAGTCGCGGCTCCCGTACGCGGTCACGGCGCCCGCGCTGAGGCTGACCGGCCGGATCCGCCCCTAGTCGTCCGCCGCCACGCCGTCTTCCCCACGCCGGCTGGCGGTCGTCGGGCCGTCGGATTCGTACAGGTGGCAGGCGACCCGGCGGTCGTCGGCGATGTCCGCCCGGCGTTCGACTGCGGGGTCGACCCGCTCGCAGACGGAGGTGAACCGGGCGGCGAGGGTTCCGGCCGCCCCGTCCTCGTCACCCTCGGCGAGTTGCTGGAGGGCGGTCTCGACTACGTCCTCGTTCGTCCCGGAGAGCGACCCCGTGAGGTACTCGGCTCTGAGCTCGCGTTTGAACGACGCGAGGTCCGAGCGGTCCGTATCGCCGGCTGCCTCCCAGACGGCGTCCGCATCGAGGGTGCCGTCCTCGAGTCGACGCTGGAGGGTGGCGACCTCCCTGTAGACCTCCTGGTCGAGGTCGACGTCCTCCGGCGGGATGATCGACGGACACCGATCGCGGAACCGACAGCCGTCGGGGACGTCGACCGCGTTTCCGACCTCGCCGTCCAGCGTGACTCGGTCCCGGTCGGCCTTCGGATCGGGGACCGGAACGGCGTCGATCAGCGCCCGCGTGTAGGGGTGTTTCGGGTCCATGATCACGTCGTCGGTGTCGCCGATCTCGACGATCCGGCCCATGTACATGATCGCGATCCGATCGCACATGTGTCTCAAGAGCGACAGGTCGTGGCTGATGTACACGACAGAGAGGCCGAACTCGTCTGTCATCCGTTCGAGAAGCGAGAGCACGCCCGCACGGAGGCTCACGTCGAGCATCGACACCGGCTCGTCGGCGACGATGAAGTCGGGGTCGAGGACGATCACCCTGGCGATCGCCAGCCGCTGGCGCTGTCCCCCCGAGAGCTCGTGTGGGTACTGATCGAAAAACTGCTCGGCGGGCTGGAGCCCGGCGAACTCGAGGGCGCGTCGCACCCGCGCGGTCTCGTTGCCGATGTCGTGGATCCGGAGTGGCTCCGAGATGGTGTCGTACACCGTCATCCGGGGATTCAGGCTCTCGAACGGGTCCTGGAAGATCATCTGGGCGTTCTGCCGGAAGCCGGCCAGCTCATCGTCGTCCATCTCCCCTAGGGGAGTCCCCCGGTATCGGATCTCGCCGTCGGTCGGCTCGTGGAGTCTGACGAGGGACATCCCGGTCGTCGTCTTCCCACAGCCCGACTCGCCGGCGAGGCCGATCGTCTCGCCTTCGAGGAGGTCGAAGCTCACCCCGTCGACGGCGTGGACGACGTCCTGGTCGCCGCCCGAGACCGCCCGCATCATGCTGGCGATCCAGCCCTCGCCGACCGGGAAGTGTTTTTTCAGCCCGTCGACTTCGAGTATCTGTTTCGTCACCTCAATCACCCCCCGCCGCCTCGGTCCGTTCCCAGGTCCGGGCACGGTCGGCGACCGGTCGGAACTCCTCGTCGATCCGGTCTGCGTGGTGACAGTAGGTCCGGAGCTCCCCGAACCGCCGCTCGGCGGGATACTCGCGCTCACACTCCGCGGTCGCCATCGGACACCGTTCGGCGAACCGACAGCCCGACGGCGGATCGACGAGGGTCGGCGGGTGACCCGCGATGCTCATCAGGTCCTGGTCGCTCTTTCTGATGTCGGGGAACGCCCGCTTCAGACCGATCGTGTACGGGTGATACGGGTTGCCGAAGATCTCGTCGACGGGCCCTTCCTCGGCGACCTGCCCGGCGTACATCACCACGACCCGGTCACAGGTCTCGGCGACGACGCTCACGTCGTGGGTGATCACGAGCATCGAGGACTCGAGTTCGTCCTGCATCCCCTCGATCCGCTGGAGGATCTGATCTTGCATGATCACGTCCAGGGCCGTCGTCGGCTCGTCGGCCAGTATCAGTGCCGGGTCCAGCGCCAGCGCCATCGCGATCATCGCCCGCTGGCGCATCCCGCCGGAGAACTGGTGGGGATACTCGTCGGCCCGGTCGGGGTCGAGCCCGACCAGCTCGAACATCTCGTCGACGATTCGGTCGGACTCCAGCCGGTCCGTACCCGGCCGGTGGACCTGGATCGTCTCGGTTATCTGCTCTCTGATCGTGTACACCGGGTCGAGCCCGTTCATCGCCGACTGTGGGATCATCGAGATCTCCTCCCACTTGTGACGACGACGGCGTCTCTCGTCCATCTCGGTGAGGTCCTCCCCTCGAAACCGGATGGCGCCGTCGTTGACGTAGCCGTTGTGCGGGAGGATGCCGATGATCGCCTTCGCGAGGGTGGTCTTCCCACAGCCGCTCTCGCCGACGATACCGAGGGTCTCTCCCTCCTCGACCTCGAAGGAGACGTCGTCGACCGCCTGTACCGGTCCGTCTTCGGTCTCGTAGTACACCTCGAGGTTCTCCACGTCGAGTACCGTTTCGCTCATTCTTGAAGCTCCGGATTCGTTATCTCCTCGTAACCACGGCCGATCAGGAAGCCGCTTATCACCACGAGCGCGATGCAGATACCCGGCGGCAGGAACCACCACCACGCCCCGTGGACGAGCGCGTCGTACGAGCGTGCGGCCTGGAGCATCGTCCCCCAGGAGACGTGGTTCGGATCGCCCAACCCGAGGAAAGCGACCCCCGCCTCGGTGAGTATCGCCCACGCGATCGAGAACGCCCCGTAGAGGAACGTAAGCGGCAAGACGTTCGGCGCGAGGTGTCTGGCGATGATGTGGCGGTCGCTCGCGCCGGCGACCTTCGCCGCCTTCACGAACGGACGCTCCCGGAGTGAGAGCGCCTGTGAGCGGATGACCCTGGCGGTCGTCCGCCACTGGAGGACGATGATCGCGAGCAGCAGGTTAAACAGGCTCGGCCCGGCGAGTGCGACGAGCAGGATGACCGTCGGGAGCAGGGGCAGCCCGTACATGAAGTCGACGATCCGCATCAGCGTGTCGTCGATCCGACCGCCGTAGTAGCCGGAGACGAGCCCGACCGCGGTGCCGATCACGGCGACGAAGATGGCCGCCGAGAAGCCGACCAGGAGCGCCGCCCGCGAGCCGTACAGCAGCTGGCTGAACAGGTCGTACCCCTCGGCGGTGGTTCCGAGGTAGTGACCGCCATCCCCGCCCAGCCAGAACGGCTCCTCCCACTGGGCGATCGTACCGTCGTCCGAGTAGAGGCGCTCGGTCTGGCCGTACGGGGCGACAACCGGCGCTGTCAGGGCCATCAGCGCGAAAAACGCCAGCACGAACGTCGAGACGACCACGAAGCTGTCCTGTCTGAGCACGCGCCACTGCTCGGCGAACGCCCGGCGATAGAGGCGGAGTCGTCGCCGCCACGGACTGATCTCTTCGCGCTCGTCGACCTCCTCTTCGAGGTCCGCGAACACCGATTTGCCGTCTGACTGACTGACTTGTGCACACATCGTTAGTCGTAGGTCACCCGTGGATCGAGGAAGCCGTACGCCAGGTCGGCGAGGAAGTTCATGAACACGACCGTCGCCGCGAACACGAGGAACGTCCCCTGTGCGACCGGGAAGTCACGCCGGAGGACGGCGTTTACCATCTCCCTTCCCATTCCGGGCCAGCCGAAGACGGTCTCGATGAGCACGCTCCCGCCGACGGCGTAGCCCAGCGCCACGGCACCGGCCGTGACGACCGGCAACAGCGCGTTCCGTGCGGCGTGTTTGAACATGATCGACCGCTCTTTCAGCCCGCGTGCCTCACAGACCTCGATGAAGTCCTGAGAGAGCACCTCGAGCATGCTGTTTCGCATGAGCAACAGCGGATATCCCATCAGGTAGAAGCCGAGCACCGCCGCCGGGGCGACGAGATGCCAGAGCGTGTCGAGCCAGAGCTCGAGGTCGAAGAAGCTCTCGTACTGGACGCCGGCCGAACGCATCCCCGACATCGGGATGACGTCGAGCCACGCTCCGAGGACCCAGAGGACGACGAGCCCGACCCAGAAGTCGGGGAAGCTCCGGGCGACGAGCGCGACGAGGACGCTCCGTTTCTCGAAGTCACCCCCCCGACGCCAGCCGGCGACGATGCCGACGGTGATGCCGATGAGGTACGCGAAGAAAAACGCGGTCAGCATGAGCAAGAGCGTCCGCGGGAGATACAGCAGGATGATGTCCCTGACCGTCCGGTTCGAGTGAAACGACTGGCCGAAACTCAGCGTGGCGACGTCCTGCATGTAGATCAGATACTGGACGTAGAGCGGTTCGTTCAACCCGTAGCTCTCGATGAGCCGGTCGCGGGCCTCGCCGCTGAGGCTGGGGTCGACCACGTAGGTGGTGGGATCCCCGGGCATCGATCTGAACAACAGGAAAAGCGCCGTCGCTATCGCCCACAGCGTGACGATCAGCTGTAAGGTGCGTCTGACGACGAACTGTGCGCGTCCCATGGTGTGTTCTGTGTCGACTTCGGCCCCTACTCGGGGTAGTGGAGCAGGTCGTCGCTGTCCCAGCCGTAGCCGGCGTCGGCGAGCCGGTCGCGGGCGGCCTCGATGCTCTCGTCGTAGTCGGTGACGTCGTCGGTGTGGAAGTCGCCGAACGCCGGCGAGACGACGTTGAACCCACGCTGGGCGAACCCGAAGAGGAACTGCTCGATGATAGCCGTCCGCGGCAACGCCTCGACGATCGCCTTGCGGAGCTGGACGTCGCTCACCGAGTCCGTGTTCATCGCGAAAAACCAGAAGTCCGAAGAGAGCTGCTGGGCGGCCTCGAGGTGGTTGTCCTCCTCGAGTAGCTCCTCGGTCTGTCTGGCGACCCGCCCGAACGGCTCGTAGGTGAGCTCCGCGTCCTCGAGCAGCTGGAACACCGTCGAGGTCTCCGGGATGATCCGCCAGTAACGGTTCTCGAAGTCGACGCCGACGAAGTGGTCGTCGAACCGGGTCAGGCCGAGTTCGGAGCCCTCGTCCCAGTAGTCGAACTCCATCGGGCCGCTGCCGATGACGATGTCGTCGGTGGTCTCCTGCTGGACCGGATCGTCGATCCCCTCCCAGACGTGCTGGGGAACGATGGGGATCTCGTGGCCCAGAAAGAGGTTGATTGGGCCGAGGGGCTGGGAGAGGTTCACCTGGACGGTCTCGTCGTCGACCACTTCCGCCTCGTCGATGTAGGCCGTCTGGTCGATGAACGCCGGGATCTCGTTCTCGACGACGTAGTTGAACGAGAAGGCGACGTCCTCGGCGGTGACGGGCTCGCCGTCGTGGAAGCTGTGATCGCGGATCTCGTAGATCACCGTCTCCTCGTCGGGGAACTCGTAGTCGGTCGCGAGCCCGAGGTCGAGGTCGATCTCGTAGTCCCCGTCGAAGTGGATCAGTCGGTCGAACAGCATGTTGAACTGGTACCGGAGCTTCGACTCCCCGCCCCAGGCGTAGACGTTGAGATGTCCCATCCCCTCCGGCCACGCCGCGGAGATGGTGTCGGTGCCCTCGACCTCGAGGTTGACCATATTGAAGTAGGAGTTGAACCCCCTGAGGTGGGGCTCCCAGTGCTGGATGACCGTGGAGTCATAGAGGTTCGGTGCCTCCATGTGTGCCAGGGGCATCTTCGGCACGTCGTCCATCAGCGTCCGCTGGATGTCGTGGATGAGCTCGACCCGTTCGTCCTGGTCCGGCGTGGCCATCTGGGCCTGGATCTGCTCGTCGAGCTCGTCGTTCTCGTAGTTGTAGTAGTTCGAGCCGCCCTCCGAGTAGAAGTGCTCGAGCAGGCCGTCGCCGATCTCGGCGAAGAAGAACGTCCACCAGGTCGCAAAGTCGTACTCCTGTTGTTCGGTCACGGTTTCGAACAGCGAGCCCCACTCCATCACCTCGATGTCGACCTCGAGGCCGATCTCCTCCAGCCGTTCGCCGATGAAGTTGATCGCGTCGTGACGCTGTGGATCGTAATCCTGTGGGTTGTTCAGGTAGAGGAACTCCTCTACCTGCTCGCCCTCCGCGCCGGGAGCGTCGTCGTCGTCGCCGTCGTCCCCGAGACAGCCCGCGGTGGCGGTCACCGCGAGCGCGCCGCCGGCAGTCGCCGTCTGCTTCAGGAACGAACGCCGGTCCGTGTCCGGTCTGTTAGGCATACACTCACCGGTTGAGGCATGTGTACAAATATCTTCCGGAGCACCGAGGGGAGCTATCGGAAACCTATCACC
>PUPA01000054.1 GCA_003552885.1 Natrialbaceae archaeon | reverse complement strand
ACCTCGTCGGCACCGTCGGCAGCGTCGACGTCCACCCGAACGCCATCAACGTGATCCCCGAACGCGTCGAGTTCACCGTCGACGTCCGCTCGTACGACGACGCGGCGGTCGAAGACGCCGTCGAGCGCGTCCGACGGGAGGTTTCGGCCGCCGCCGACCGCGAGGGCGTTCGCGCCGAGGTGACGGAGATCATGCGCGTCGAGGCGGACGCGTTCGACGACGGCTGTATCGAGACGATCGCCGCGGCCACCGAGGAGGCGGGCCACGAGTACGTGCGGCTGAAAAGCGGTGCGGGCCACGACGCCAACTACCTGAACGAGATCGCACCCACGGGGATGATCTTCGTCCCCAGCGTCGACGGCGTCAGCCACCGGGAGAGCGAGTACACCGAGTGGGAGGACGTCGTCGCCGGCGCGGGCGTGCTGTGCCGTGCGGTGAGGCGGGCGGCGAGCCGCCAGTCGTAGGGTAACACCGGCCCAGTCGGCCCAGGGTGGCGTCGCCAACGTCGACCCCTCGGCCACAGGGTGAGGTCGCCAACGCTGGCTCCGTCGGCCCAGGGTGGCGTCGTCAACGTCGACCCCTCGGCCACAGGGTGAGGTCGCCAACGCTGGCTCCGTCGGCCCAGGGTGACGTCGCCAACGCCGGCTCCGTCAACCGTACGTCAGCGTCAGCTCGATCTCGTCGACGGCACCCCGGAGCAGCCCGGGGAGCGTCCGCTCGAACCGCTCGCCGGCGAGTCGGCCGGCCGGCCCCGCTATCGACACCGCCCCCCGGACCGTCCCGTCCCGGAGGATCGGCGCGCCGACCGCGCGGATCTGTTCGTGGGACTCCCGGTCGTTTCTGGCGATCCCGTCCTTCCGGATCCGCTCGAGTTCGTCCTCGAGGGTCGCCCGGTCGGTGATCGTCGCGTCGGTCGGCCCCGACAGCCCGTGGCGGTCGACGATGGCGTCGACGCGCTCTTCCGGGAGGTGTGCGAGGATCGCCTTCCCCGCCGAGAGCGTGTGGATCGCCTTCCGCTGACCCTCCCAGGAGTTGGTCGGCACGCCCCGGTCGCCGACCAGCCGCCGCAGGTACACCGCCCGGCCGTGCTCTTCGACCACCAGGTTCACGACCTCGGCGGTGTCCGCGGCGAGCCCCTCGAGGACGGGGCCCGCGGCCCGACTCAGCTCCGCGTAGTGGTCTTTCGCGCGCACGCCACGGTCGAGGAATTTCAGCCCGAGCCGGTAGCCGTCCGCGTCGGCGACGACGTAGCCACGTTCACACAGCGTCGCGAGGTGTTCGGAGGCGGTGCTGTTGGCGATCCCGACGCGGTCGGCGATCTCGACCAGCCGGAGCTGTCCCCGTCCGTAGAGCGTTTCGACGATGGCGAACGTCGTCTCGGTGGCCGCGATCCCCCGGCCTTCACGATCTCCCGCTGGCATTCCGTCGATCGATCGGGGCGCGTCGATCAAAGGGCTTTCCATCGCGTCGGCCTCGCGACCACCTGTCGACGGCCGGCAGGGGTGGCTCCGACGGTCCGGCGACCGGCCGAACGTATTCGGCGACGGCGAAACAGCGTGTCCCGACGCTCGATAGAATTACAGCTGTATCGTTGTCACGGCGTCGGTCCGACGACCGGCGCCTCGACGCTCCCGATCGACTCGACCTCCGCCCGGACGCGGTCTCCGGACTCGATCGGCTCGGCTCCCGGCGTCCCCGTACTGAACAGGTCCCCCGGCTCGAGCGTCGCCACCGCCGAGTGGAAGGCGACGATTTCCGCGGGCGGGAACAGCATGTTCCGGACCACGTTCTCGGCGACTACCTCGCCGTCGACGACCGTCCGCACCGACAGCTCGGCGAGGTCGAGGGGTCCTTCGGGGACGGCGATTTCCGGACCGACCACGAGGAACGTATCGAAACTCTTCGCCCGCGTCAGAAACCGGGGGTTGCGCGCCAGGACGTCCTCGGCGGTCATGTCGATGACGGGCAGGTAGCCCGCGACGACGTCGTCGACGTCCTCCGTTCCAACCGTCCGACAGCTCCGCCCCATCACGACGGCGAGTTCGGCCTCGGCGGTGACCCGCTCGCTCCGGTCGGTCGGCGGCAGTCGGATCGGGCCGCCCGGTCCCGCGAGCGCCGTCGCCGGCTTCATAAAGCTGGCCGGCTCCGCGGGCCGGCTCTCGTCTAAGTCCCCGGCGTGTTCGGCGTAGTTGAGGCCGATCCCCCAGAGCTTTCCGAATCGCTCCAGGGGCGGACCGAGGCTCAGCCCCTCCCGGGGAACCCGCGTCGCGGGCGCCGCCGCCGGATCGGGCAGCTCCGCGGCCGCGGCCCGCGGGAGGGCCTCCCGGACGCTCCCGAGGTCCGGGTCGGCAGCCTCGAGCGGCACGAACCCCTTCTCGTCGCCGAGCAACGGCCGGCCGCCCGCGGTGCGTGCGAGGTACTTCATCCGCGGTTCTCCGGCCTCGTTCGGCCCCCGGCCGTCCGGAAGCGCCGGCCCGCCGGTCGCGTCCGCCCGCCGTCGCCGGGGAGGGCCGCCCTCACAGGTTCGACCCCGTGGCGCCGCCGTCGATCGTGATCGCGGTGCCGTTGATGAATCCGGAGTTCGGCGAGGAGAGGAAGGCGACGGTGTTGCCGAGCTCCATCGGATCGCCGACGCGCTCGAGCGGGTTGCCCGCCCAGCCGGCGATCCCCTCTTCGTAGCTGTCGTACTCCCCGCGCTCGACCGCGGCTTCGACGAGGTCGCGGATGCGCTGGGTCTCGTGTGGGCCGGGCAACACGGCGTTCGCACGCACGTCGGGAGCGAACTCCTTCGAGAGGGTCTTCTCGAGGCCGATCACGCTCATCCGCACGGCGTTCGAGAGCACGAGACTGTCGAGGGCCTCCTTGACGCTCCGGGAGGTGATCGTGACGATCGTCCCCTCGCCCTCTCGGAGGTGTGGTTCGGCCTCGCGGGCCAGCCGGACGACGCTCATCACCAGCAGGTCGTAGGCGTGGTACCAGTCGTCGTCCTCGAGGTCGAGAAACGGCCCCGACGGCGGGCCACCCGCGCTCGTCACGAGGTGATCGAGCCCGCCGAACTCCTCGACGGTCCGTTCGACCATCGCGACGACGTCGTCCTCGTCGGTCAGATCGCCCGGCTGGGCGAGCACTTCGCCGGTCGCCTCCGCGGCGATCTCCTCGCGGGCCGCCTCGAGGGCGTCCTCGTCCCGGCCGTTTATCACCACGTTCACGCCGTCGCGGGCGAGCGCCAGCGCCGACGCCTTCCCCAGTCCGCTCGAGGAGGCGGTCACGAGCGCCGCGTTGCCGTCGATCTGTAAGTCCATGTCACGAGGACACGTGTTCGAGAGCAGTAAAAAGCTTCCCGTACCGGCCAACCGTCGGGGCGGGGACGTGACCGTGCTGGCGTCCCGTGGAGCGGAACCGACCGAATCGCGCCGGCGTCCGTCCCCCGTGACGGCGTCGGTCCGAAAGACGGCGTCGTTACGGCGGTGAGACGGTAACCCGCCCGGAACGCAGCGTGCGACCCGGCAGCCACCGTAGCCGGCGTCCGGGTCGGGGTCACGACGGTCGGGCGTAGTTCCGGAGAGCGGAAGTTATACGTCCCCGGACGACGAGTCGGGGGCATGGACGGGGGCTCGACCGACGAACGGATCCGGACCACACAGACGAGTTTCGAGGTCCTGCTCGCGCTCCAGGAGCTCGGCCCGGCCAGGCTCTCGGAGGTCGCCGACCACCTCGGGATGGCCCAGAGCACCACCCACCGCCACCTCAACACGTTACTGGAGATGCGGTACGTCTCCCGCCGGGGCGAACGCTACCAGCTCGGGCTCCGGTTCGCGCGGCTGGGACGGGCCGCCCGGGCGCGCGAACCGGCGTACCGGAAGGCGCGATCGCACGTTCGCCGGCTCGCCGGGGAGACGGGCGAACGGGCACAGTTCGTCGTGGAAGACCACGGTCTCGGGGTCTACCTCGCGGTGGAGACTGGGGAGAACGCCGTCCGGGCCGGCTTCGGCGTCGGTCGCCAGATCCACCTCCACTGCTCTTCGGGGGGAAAGTCGATCCTCGCACACCTGCCCGACGAGCGCGTCGACCGCATCCTCGATCGCTGGGGGCTGCCGGAGCAGACGGCGCACACGATCACCGACCGCGACACCCTCTATGAGGAGCTCGAACGGGTCCGCGAGCGCGGCTACGCGACCAACCGGGAGGAACACGTCGACGGGTTGAACGCCGCCGGCGTGCCGGTCGTCCACGACGGAACCGTCCTCGGCGCGCTCGTCGTCGCGGGGCCGGCCGGCCGGCTGAAAGGCGAGCGCCTCGAGGCGGAGCTCCCGGACCTCCTGCGTGCCTCCGCGAACGAACTCGAACTGAACCTCGCGTACGCCGACGACCGCCCGATCGACCACGTCGTCGAGTGAGCGATCCGGCTCCCGGCTCCACGCTGCCCGACGGACTCACTCGATCGGCTCGAACGTGGCCGTCCCGTCGTCGAACGCGAGCCGCTCCCGGCGGCCGACCGTGACGCCGTCTGCGTCGGCGAGCTCCTCGAGGAGCGGCTCGGAGACCCGAAGCTCCGAGAGGTCGGTCGTGTTCTCGATCCAGACGATCCGGGCGGTCGAGGGGTCGTACCCCCCGAGGGCGCCGAGGGCGATCTGGACGGCCAGCTCGTCGTCCGGGGCGACCATCGGGAGCTTCGCCTTCGAGAGCGAGCCGCTCGTGATTGCGTTCGCGTACGTCTTCCCGAAGTCGAGATCCTCGATCGCCGACCGTCGGGTGAGATCCGCGAGCCCGATGCCGCTTGCGTTGCCGTTCGTCGCGTCGGTCAGCGAGCGGACGTAGATCAGCTTGATCGCCGGCGTCTCCGGGTCGGGGGCGTTGAGCACCCGGTACCGGCCGATCACGTTCGTGTCCATCCCCGCGCCGGAGATCTCCTTGCCGATCTCGTCGACGACCAGCAGGTCGACCTCGTCGGTCGGCAGCGTCGGCATCTCCCGGCGGGCCCGCTCGAGCAGCGCCGGCTCCCGCTCGAGGAAGGCGTCGACGGAGATCGCCTCGACGTGGGCGGTCTCCTCGTCGAAGTTTTCCACGAGGGCGATCCCGCCGAGCAGCGGCGTCTCGGCCGCGACGAGCGAGAGGAACCCCTCGATGGTCGGCACGTACCCCTCCTCGATCGCGGTCGAGTGAAAGGCGTTCGCGCCGGGCTGTTTGCCCAGGCCGACGGTGCTCATCTTCGCCAGCCCGCTCTCGATCCGGCCGGTGAAGTTCGTGTGTGGCTTCACCCGGTTTATCACCACGATCGCGTCCGCCTCGCGGGCCGCAGTCGAGAAGTGGACGGTCGCCGTCGTGTCGCCGACCTCGACTTCCCCGAGGGGCGTCGCGTCCATCCGGGCGTCGATCGGCGCGCCGACCGACTCCTCGGTGATCCCCAGTGCCTCTAGCACCTCGAGTTGTCCCTCGGCCGTCGCGCCGCCGTGGCTGCCCATCGCGGGGACGACCGTCGGCTCGAACCCCCTACCTGCGAGCGCGGCGACGACCGTGCTGGCGACCTCGTCGATCCGGTGGACGCCGCGGCTGCCCACCCCGACGGCGACCTCGCTGCCGGGCTCGAGCCCGTCGAGTGGGAGCCGGTCGACCTCGGCGTCGGTCGTCGACTCGAGGTCGTCGACGGTCTCTCCGGGCGGCTCGTAGCTGAGGGTCACGAACGGCGCGAGCGGCTGGCGATCGACGAGCGGCTCCACGTCGGCGCGGTCCGGAACGTCCATACCTGGGGGTTACGGGCGAGTGGCGTAATAGTTCCTCGCAGTCCCCACACGGCCGGCGGAGCGTGGCCCCTCGCAGTTGCCGCATGGCCAACAGCTATGCCGGCGTCGGTGCCGGTTCCGGTATGGAGACGTCCGATCTCGACTCGGTGCCGACCGCCGCGCTCCCCGGGAGTCCGGCCTCGTTCGCCGGCCGGCCCGTCGAGTGTGGCGACCACGCGAGCAGCCGCCCCCGGACCGCCGACCGGCCCGACGCTGTCGGCCGCGGGACGAACGAACCACACACGCCGGGGGGACGGATCCCACCGGGCCACGGCCACCGGACGGACGACGGCGCCGCCGGGGGGGTTCGACGGTGAGAGACTACTCGAACCACACGGACCACAGGGCGCCCGAGCGGGACGTCGAGATCACGGGGATCCGCAGCTGCGTCGTCGAGGGGAACTTCGAGTGGAACCTGATCGAGGTCGAGACCGACGCCGGCGTGACGGGGATCGGCGAGGCCTACCGTGGCGGCGGCGTCCCCGAGATCGTCGAGTACACGAACCGGTTTCTGGTCGGGGAGAACCCCCTGGACGTCGAGCGGCTGTTCCGGCGGATCGTCCAGGAGATGTCCGGCCACGGCGGGACGACGGGGAAGGTCGTCACCGCGGCCTCGGGGATCGAGATCGCCCTCTGGGACGCCGCGGGGAAGCTCCTCGACGTGCCCGTCTACCAGCTGCTCGGCGGGAAGTTCCGCGACGACGTCCGGATCTACTGTGACTGCCACGCCGGGGAGGCGTACGCCGTCGAGGACGGCTACACCGAGTACGCGGAGGCGGAGGCCTACTCGCCGGAGGCGTACGCCGCCGAGGCCCGCCGGGTCGTCGACATGGGCTTCACCGCGCTGAAGTTCGACCTCGACATGGAGGCGGACAACGAGCCGGATCCGTACAACGGCCGGCTCTCGAACGCGGCGATCGCCGAGAAACGGGAGATCGTCGCGGCGGTTCGCGAGGAGATCGGCTCCGAGGTCGACCTCGCCTTCGACTGTCACTGGGATTACACCGTCGAGAGCGCCAAACGGCTGGCCTACGAGCTCGAGGAGTTCGACCTCATGTGGCTCGAGGACCCCGTCCCGCCGGAGAACATGACCGCCCAGAAGGAGGTCACACGAGCCACCCGGACCCCGATCGCCACCGGCGAGAACCGGTTTCGGGTCCACGAGCTCTCCGAGCTGCTCTACGACCACGGCGTCGACGTGATCACGCCCGATCCGACGACCGTCGGCGGGCTGGCCGAGACGGTCCGGATCGCCGACCGGGCCGAGGAGAACTACATCCCGATCTCGCCACACAACGTCTGCAGCCCCGTCGGAACGATGGCCTGTGTCCACCTCGGGGCCGCCATCCCCAACTTCGACCTCCTCGAGTACCACGCCCTGGAGGTCGAGTGGTGGGACGACCTGCTCGTCCGCGAGGAGCCGGTGATCCGGGACGGGTACGTCGAGGTGCCCGAAGCGCCCGGTATCGGCGTCGAACTCGACCGGGAGGTGCTCGACGCACACCTCCTCGAGGGGACGGACGGCTTCGTCTAGACGGTCGCCGCGGGGTTTCGGTGGGGCCGCCAGCCGAGAGGTGGATTTAATACCGTCGGTTCTGAAGTTCGGCTATGGTATCCGGAGACACGTCCGGTCGGACCGTCGGCGAGCGGCTGGTTGACGTCCTCGACAGCATCCAGGACGTCTACGACGGCCTCGAGTCGACGGTTCGTGCGTTCACCCCGTACGTCGTCCGGGTGGTGGAGGTCGTGCTGGCGATCGGTCTGTTCGCGGCGCTGGCCCACTGGCTCTACTGGGTCTACGTCGTCGGCGTCTGACGCCGGCCGCCCGACCGGTTCGCGGGCGATCGTCGCCCGGGCGGACACCGGAACGGCCGGAGGGGAACGAATATGTGTGCCGGGACGGGACTCTGAGACCGATGAGTCAGGGACCTTCCGACTATCCACTAGAGGGCGTCCGGGTGCTCGACTGCACCCAGATGCTCGCCGGCCCGTTCGCGACACAGCTGCTCGCCGACCTCGGCGCGGAGGTGATAAAGATCGAGCGTCCCGGACGGGGCGACATCACCAGGGGCGTCGGCCCGGACGTCGGCGACTCGGGGATCACCGCCTACTTCGCCTCGTTGAACCGCGGCAAACGGAGCGTCGAACTCGACCTCACGAGCGAGGAGGGGGCGGCGGCGTTCGTCGAGCTCGCCGGAACCGCCGACGCCGTCGTCGAGAACTACCGGCCGGGGACGATGGAGCGGTTCGGGCTCGGCTACGAGGAGCTGAGCGAGGTCAACGAGGGGCTGGTCTACTGTTCGATCTCCGGATTTCTCGAGGGGCCGTACCGCGAGCTGCCGGCGTTCGACATGGTCGTCCAGGCGCTCTCGGGGTCGATGAGCGTCACCGGCCAGGAGGACGGACCGCCGGCACGTCCGGGGATCCCGATCGGCGACATCTGTGGCGGGATGTACGCCGTCATCGGCGTCGTCACGGCGCTGTACGGCGACACCGGCGGCCGGATCGAGGTCCCGATGTTCGAGGGGCTGGTCTCCTGGCTCACCGAACGGGCGGGACGGACGTTCGTCACCGGCGAGCCGTACCCGCGTCTCGGGACGACCCACCCGTCGCTTGCGCCCTACCGGACGTTCGAGACGGCCGACGGCTGGTTCGCGGTCGCCATCGGGAGCGACGCCACCTGGCAGTCGTTCTGTGAGGCCATCGACAGGCCGGAGCTCGGCGACGACGAGCGGTTCGCGCGCAACAACGACCGGGTCGACCGTCGCGAGGAGCTGGCCGCCGAGCTCGTCCCGCTGTTCGAAGAGCGGACGACCGACGAGTGGTTCGCGCTCTTTCGCGACCGCGGCATCCCCGGCGCGCCGGTCCGGGACACGGT
>PUPA01000039.1 GCA_003552885.1 Natrialbaceae archaeon | reverse complement strand
GTTCGCCCGCGAAAAGAAGCTCTACGATTTCCTGCACGCGCCCGTCCAGTCCGGCAGCGACGACGTCCTCGGCGACATGCGCCGCCAGCACCAGGTCCGTGAGTATCTGGAGGTCGTCGAGCGGTTCGACGACGCCCTCGAGTACTGGACGCTCTCGACCGACTTCATCGTCGGCTTCCCCACCGAGACCGACGCGGACCATCGACGGTCGCTCGCGCTCATCCGCGAGACCCGCCCCGAGAAGCTCAACGTCACCCGCTTCTCGAAGCGTCCGGGCACCGACGCCGCCGACCTGAAGGGGCTTGGCGGCACGCTGAAGAAAGAACGCTCGAGGGAGATGACCGAGCTGAAGATGGCGGTGGTCGGCGAGGCCTACGAGGACATGGTCGGCGACGTCCGCGAGGACGTCCTCGTCGTCGAGGAGGGTACCGGCGACTCGGTGAAGTGTCGGGACTCCGCGTACCGCCAGCTGATCGTCCGGAACGCCGGCGAACACGGCATCGAACCCGGCGAGTTCGTCGACCTCGAGGTGACCGGACACAACACGGTGTACGCGTTCGCCGAGCCGGTCTGAGCGGTCCCGGGGGGCGGCCCCCGACGTCCTCCCTCCCGGCCCCCAACGCTTCCCGTCCGATCCGGTCACCCGACGTCCTCCCACCCGGCCCCCAACGCTTCCCGTCCACTTCGCCCCCCAATGGCTCCCGTCCACTCCGGCTCACTCGGCGAACGCCACCGCCCGATCCTCGCTCTCGACCGTCGCACCCTCCTGGGCGGCGAAGGCCTCGTGGAGGGCGTCGTAGGTCGCCTCGACGGCCTCGACGATCACCGCCGTCTCGCCGATCACGGGCATGAAGTTGGTGTCACCGTGCCAGCGGGGGACGACGTGGGTGTGGAGGTGGTCGCCGATCGAGCCGCCGGCCCCCTCGCCGAGGTTCAACCCGGCGTTGAATCCGTCGGGCTCTAAGGCGGCCTCTAAGGCGGCGAACGTCCGCCGTTTGAGCCGGGCGTGGCCGAGCAGCTGGTCGTCGGTGAGCGCGGCGTACTCGCCCGTGTGAACGTACGGGATCACCATGACGTGGCCCGGGTTGTACGGGTAGTTGTTGAGCATGACGAACGCCTCCTGGCCGCGGGCGACGATCAGGTTCGCCCGGTCGTCTCCACGTTCGGGGAGCTCACAGAACACACAGCCCTCGACGTCCGGGTTTCGCTCCTCGCGTCTGATCCACTCGATCCGCCAGGGGGCGAACACCTGTTCCATGGCGCCCCTGGGGTGGGGACGGACAAAAACGTTCGACCACCGGACCGCACCCGGGTGTCGGCCGCCGACTCCGGCCGTCGAGAAACCCCGAAAGCCGCCGACCCCGGCCGATCACCGCGTCGTCACTTCACAGCCGCTTTCGGTGACGATCAGGGTGTGTTCTTTCTGGCTGACCAGGCGACCGTCCTCCTCTTTCAGGACGGGATAGCCGTGGACGACGTTGCTGGATTTGAGCCGACGGAGTGCCATCTCCGCCCGGTCGGTCTCGAGCCACCGGGTCGCAAACGGGAGGGTGCGAAACTCCTCGGTGATCTGGGCCAGCGCCTGCCGGGCGCGGCGATCCCTGACCGAGCGTTCGTTCTCGAGGGCGTAGATCTCCTCTTTGGCGCCCTCGGTGACCTTCCCACCTCCGTCGGTCGCGAACGGCTCGATGGCGACCACGTCGCCGACCTCGAGGGTGGCCCCCTGGGAGACCGCGCGGTTCGGGATGTTCGGCCCCGTGTGCTGTTCCCAGTGACCCAGCCCGTGGCCGGTGAGGTTGACGACGGGGTTGTAGCCGTAGCCGTCGATGACCGCCTCGATCTCCGCGCCGATCTCGCCGGTCTCGACGCCGGGTTCGACGACGTCGATCGCGGCCTCGAGGGCCTCCTCGGAGGCCTCTACGAGTTCGGGGGTGCCCGAGTGGTCGACGGTGATCGCCGTGTCCGCGAGCCAGCCGTCGACGTGGACGCCGATGTCCAGGTTGATCATCTCCTCGCCGAACGTGGCGTCGTCGTCGATGCCGGGCGTGGCGTGGGCCGCCTCCTCGTCGATCGAGATGTTCACCGGGAACGCGGGCTTCCCGCCGAGTTCGCGGATCCGATCCTCGGCGTACTCGGCGACCGCGAGGTGGCTCGCGCCGACCTCGACGCGGTCTGCGGTCTCCGCACGGACCTGTGCGAGGATCCGGCCGGCCTCGCGGTGTTTCTCGTACTGTTCCCCCTCGAGATCGACGGCGTCGTCCATGCCGGGGATTGTGCGGGTCGCCAATTAGAGGTTGCGACTCGCTCTCCGGGGGCCACCGGCCGTCGATGCCCGGAGCTCAGGTCGCACTCCGGGCGTCGGCGTCGTCGGCCTCCGGGGGATCGTTCAGCGCGAACGCCAGACCGATGCCGACGAGGGTCAAAAGCAGGATGAAGCCCACGATAGCGCCGACGAGCATCTCCCCGCCCTCGTCGGTGAGGGCCCCGCCCTCGCCGCCGTGGGTGGTGCCGATCCAGACCATGGCCCCGAGCATCAGGGCGACGGCGGCGACGGCGACCACGATCTCGATGAGCCGCTCGCGCTCGAGCATTACCGAGCGGGTTTCTCCGGCCCCGGTAAAAGCGCTTCGGACCGGCGGGGAAGTAGCCCCGTCGGCCCGGTCAGAGCAACCCGTCCTCCCGTGCCAACAACAGCGCCGAGATCGTCGAGTCGTTCGCGGGCGGCTCCCGAGCGCGGTCGATCGCCTCCTCGACCGGCACCGTCCGTACCTCGAGGAACTCGTTGCTGTCGAGGTCCCGCCGGCCGGGTTCGAGTCCGTCGGCGTAGACGACCGCCCGATCGTGTCGGAGCACACCCGTCGCGACGGCGTACTCCTGGAGCAACGCGGTGCTCGTCGGCCGGAAGCCGGTCTCCTCCTCGAGTTCGCGGGCGGCCGCGACCGTGTAGGACTCGCCGTCCTCGACGATGCCGGCCGGGAGCTCGAGGTGTGTCTCCCGGATCGTCGGCCGGTACTGTTCGACGAACAGGAGCTCGTCGTCGATCCGGGCGACGACGACGACCGCGTCGGGCAGCTCGGCCCAGTAGTAGCGTTTCTCCGTCCCGTCGGGCTGTTCGAGGCGATCGTAGCCGCCGTCGTACCAGTCCGTCTCGTACTCGGTGGTCGATTCGAGCAGCCGCCAGTCGTCGGGTTCTCTCATGGCCGAACCGTGAGGCTCCAGGCGATTGTAGCTGCCGTTTGCCCTCGACGACCGCCCTCCCCACGACGGACTTCCCGGCCAGGGGTCGTACCGATCCGTCACCGGAAACCGGGCCAGTGGTCGGAGACGAACCGAGCTCTTCTTGTGGACGCGGCCACCCTTGACTGTCGAATGCGCGGACGACGGCTGGCGACGGTCGAGGAGCTGATCGCGGTCGTCAGCCCGACCGACGGGAGTCCGGCGGTCGTCGACCGGCTCCGGGAGTGGACCGCGGAGAACGGCCTCGGGCTCGAGACGGTCCCCGTCGGCGAGAGCGTCGTCGATGTCTACGACCCCGAGGCGGAGACGCTCGGGATCACGGTCGGGGGTGACGGCACCTTCCTCGAGGGGATCCAGCAGTTCGAGCCGCGGAACGTCCCCGTCCTGGGGATCAACACCGGCAGCCTCGCCTTCCTCGTCCGGGTCGACGTCGAGGACCTCGAGGCGGCGCTCTCGGAGGTCCTCGGCGGCCGGGCGACGATCGACAACCGCCAGCAGCTGGCCGTCGAGGCCGGGGAGCTCTCGGCGACGGGCATAAACGACGTCGTCCTCCAGCACGTCCCGCCCGCCGAGCCGTTCGGCCGGAAGATCACCACCCTCGACGTCTTCGCCGACGACGGCTACGTCGGCGCCTACGAGGGAACCGGCCTCGCGGTCGCGACGCCGACCGGATCGACCGGCATCTCCCTGTCGGCCGGCGGGCCGATACACAACCCGACGAACAACGCCTCGCTCCAGATCGTCCCCCTCCACACCCACCGGATCGGCGTCCGCCCGCTAATCGTCAGCGAGGGTACGGTCGTCCGAATCGTCACCGACGACGCGATCGACCTGCTCGTCGACGGCGGCCGCCACCACGTCCGCCTCGGGAGCGAGGAGCTGGTGACGATCACCGGTGCGGATCGGACGGCGAACGTCGTCCGGACGAGCCACGACGACGACTTCTTCACCGCGATCGCCGAACACCTTGGCTGGGGCGCCCGCGGCGCCGAGAACAGGCCACTCCCCGCCGGGGTGACGGCCGGGCAGGGCCCGAGGGAGCTGTCAGAACGCGCCCTGCGGGTCGCCACGGAGGCCGCCGAGAGCGTCGGCGGGCCGCTGCGGGACCTCCACGGTCGGGTCGAGTCCGAGGAGTTCAAGACCGACCGTTCGGACGTCATCACCGAAGCCGACCACCTCTCGGAGAACATCATCGCCACGGCCATCGAAAACGAGTACCCCGACCACGCCATCCGGACCGAGGAGGGGATCTTCAGCGAGGGGAGCATCGACGTCGAGAGCCCGTACACCTGGGTGATCGATCCCCTCGACGGAACCGGAAACTACGCCAACGGCAACCCCAACTACGCCGTCTCGATCGCCCTGCTGGAAGACGGCGAGCCGATCGTCGGCGTCGTCTACGCCCCCGAGACGAACGAACGGTGGAGCGCGACCGCCGGCGGCGGTGCGTACAAAAACGGCGTCCCGATCGAGACCACCGACCGCGACCGGCTGGACGAGAGCATGCTGATGTCCGGCTACGACCCCGACGGGAGCTTCCTGGCACACTTCTACGAGCACACCCGCGGGGTCCGCCGGCTGGGCTCGGCCGCGCTCCACCTCTGTTATCTCGCCAGCGGCAGCGCCGACGCCGTCTGGGAGTACGACACCTACCCCTGGGACGTCGCCGCGGGCATCCTCGTCGCCCGGGAGGCGGGCGCGACGCTGACCGACTCCAGCGGCGAGCCGTTCGACCCGTACGCCGACCGCGAACGCCGGGAGCTGGTCGGCTCGAACGGCCACATCCACCCGGAGATCATGCGCCGGCTCAGACGCAACGAGCGGCTGTACAACGCCGACGATTGATCGGCCGGGGACCGGAGCCGACCGTCGGCTACAAGCGTTCCGGACCGGTAGGGAATCGCGTGAACGTCGAGTGTCACCTCTTCGGACCGTTTCGCGAGGACGTCGGTCGAAAGCGCCTCGAACGCGACCCCGACGGCGAGACCGTCGGCGACCTGCTCGCCGAACTCGAACGCGAGTTTCCGGTCCTCGAGGGACGGTTGCTCGAGGGCGACGGGCTGGCCGGCGAGACGGTCGTCACGAAGAACCGACGGGACGTCCGCCACGTAGACGGGCTCGAGACCGCCCTCGAGGAGGGCGACGTCTACCGGCTCGTTCCGTCGGTCTACGGCGGCTGAGCAGACACCGGACCGTCTACCGTGGCTCCTCCAGGGCCGCGAGGGCCTCGGGGTTCTCGAGACTCGAGAGATCACCGAGGCCCTCGCCGGTGTAGGCGGCCTCGATGGCCCGGCGGATGATCTTCCCCGACTGGGTCTTCGGGAAGGCGTCGACGAACAGGATCTCGCGCGGGCGAAACGGCTTGCCGAGTTCCTCGCCGACCTGCTCGGTGAGCGCCGCGCGGAGCTCGTCCGTCTCCTCGACGCCGTCCTCTAAGATGACGTAGGCGACGACGGCGGTGCCGGTGGTCTCGTCGGGTGCGCCGACCGCGGCGGCCTGGTTCACCGCCTCGTGGTCGATCAGCGCGCCCTCGACCTCGGCGGGACCGACCTTCCGTCCGGCGACGTTGAGGGCGTCGTCGGCCCGCCCGTGGAGGAACCAGAAGCCGTCTTCGTCCTTCTGGGCCCAGTCGCCGTGGTCCCACATGTCCTCGAACGTCGACCAGTACTCCTCGAGGTAGCGTTCGTCGCCGCTCCAGAGGCTCTTGGTCATCGACGGACAGGAGTCTCTGGCGACGAGAAAGCCGCGTTCGTGGTCGTCTCTGACCGACTCGCCGTCGCCGTTTACGATGTCGATGTCCATCCCGAGGCCGGGGCCGCCGAGCGTACACGGTTTGAGGGGTTCACTCGGCATCGGCATCAGGAAACAGCCACAGATCTCGGTCCCGCCGGAGATGTTGACGATCGGACACTCCCCGCCGCCGACGTGCTCGTGGAACCACTCCCAGGACTCGGGATCCCAGGGTTCGCCCGTCGAGCCGAGGATCCGCAGCGAGGAGAGGTCGTGACCTTCCAGGGGCTGCTCGCCGTACTTGCGCAGGGCCCGAATCGCCGTCGGGGAGATGCCGAACTGGGTGAGCCCGTGGCGGTCGATCATCTCCCAGAACCGGTCGGGACCCGGGTGGTCTGGTGCCCCCTCGTAGATGAAGACCGTCCCGCCGAAGGTGTGGGTGCCGATCAGCGTCCACGGCCCCATCATCCAGCCGATGTCGCTGACCCAGAAGAAGCGGTCGGCGGGTTTGAGGTCCATCCCGAAGTGAAGCTCCTTCGGACACTGGACCCCGACGCCGGCGTGGGTGTGGACGATCCCCTTCGGCCGTCCCGTCGTGCCGGAGGAGTAAAGCAGCATGGACTCCTGGTCGGCGGGCAGGGACTTGCTCTCGTAGTCGTCCGCGGCGGTCCCGACGGCCTCGTGGAACCACTCGTCGCGGTCGGTCCAGGGGATCTCGCCGCCCTCGCTGGAGCCGAGCCGGTCGTAGACGATCGTGTGTTCGACGTGGCCCGCCTCCTCGATCGCCTCGTCGGCGCTCTGTTTCAAGAAGACCGGCGAGCCCCGACGCAGGAAGCCGTCGCCGGTGAACAGCACGCGGGGTTCGCTGTCCTCGATCCGGGTCGCCGTGGCGTCGACGCCGAACCCCGAGAAGATCGGCACCGCGATCGCGCCGATCTTGAAACAGCCATAGAGGATCGAGACGACCTCCGGAACCATCGGCATGTAGAGGGCGACGGTGTCGCCGGTGTCGACCCCCCGGGCCTCCAGGGCCGACGCCACCTGGCTCGCCTGTCGGTGGAGCTCGTGGTACGTCACTTCCCTGACCTCGCCGTTCTCGCCCTCCCAGATCGTGGCGACGGTGTTCCGTCGCTCGGCGTCGACCGCCGCGTGGCGGTCGAGGACGTTGTGTGCGAGGTTGAGCTCCCCGCCGGGGTACCACTCTGAGAACTGCGGGCCGTCCGTGTCGTCCCGGACGGCCTCGTAGGGCTCGTAGAACTCGATCCCGAGATAGTCGACCAGCTCGTCCCAGAACCAGTCGACGCCGCTCTCGCCGTCGCCCAGCTCCGTCGTGGTCCGTTCGATCAGCTCCTCGTAGCTCTCGATCCCGTAGCTCTCCATGAACGCGTAGACGTTCGTCGACTCGACGAACTCGCGGGTGGGTTCGTGGACCACTCGATCGACCGTGTCGTGTTCCATGCTGCACCGATCGTCCGGCCACGAGAAGTAAGTTATCGATCGTGTCCGATCCGACCGACGTCGGCTCTCGTCTTCCGGGGGATCTCTACGGGCCGACGCGTCACTCCAGATCCTCGGGCTGGGTGCCGATCCCCGCGGGCCAGCCGGGCGGTCGGGCCGCCGAGGGCTCGGCTGACTCCCGTTTTCGAACCATCGGCGTCCGTTTCAGCGAGAGCACCAGCTCGTCGTCCTGGTTGTACGCGCGCAACTCGGTGGAGACGATGCCGACGTGGGGCCGGGAGTCGCTCTCGCGTTTGTCGAGGACCTCCGTCTCGGCGAAGATGGTGTCCCCGTGGAACACCGGCGCGTGGTGGCGCACCTCGTCGTAGCCGAGGTTCGCGGTGGCGTTCACCGAGACGTCGACGACGCTCATCCCGACCGCCAGCGCGATCACGAACAGGCCGTCGACGAGCCGCTCGCCGAACTCCGTCTGGGCGGCGTAAGGCTCGTTGAAGTGCATCGGGTTGAGGTTCATCGTCACGTTCGTCAGCCAGACGTTGTCCGTCTCGGTGACGGTCCGTCCGAACGGGTGTTTGTAGACGTCGCCGACCGCGAAGTCCTCGTAGTAGCGGCCGTGCCAGCCCGCGACCAGCCGTCGATCGCCGGAGCCGTCGGTCGCCACGCCGTCGTCGCTCGTCTCGTCGTCTGCTGTGGGATCGTCCGTCGTCGGGTCGTTCGTCTCGTCGTCTGCTGTGGGATCGTCCTTCGTCGGGTCGCTCGTCTCGTCGTCCGTCGTCGGGCCGTCGTCCGCTACCATATTCTGATCTGCGTCGCTCACCGACAAAATACCCCGTGACGCCTCGTCGACCGGCGAACCGGGGAGTCCTCAGTACGACCGGGGTAGCCCGAGGACGTGCTCGCCGAGGTAGTTGAGCGTGAGCTGCTGGGTGATCGGGACCAGGCGGGTGAGCCGGGCCTCCCGGAAGTACCGTTCGACGTCGTACTCGCGGGCGACGCCGAACCCGCCGTGGGTCTGGACGGCGGCGTCGGCAGCCCCGTAGGTCGCCTCCGCCGCGAGGTACTTGGCGACGTTCGCCTGCGCGCCGGCCTCCCGGCGGTCGAGCCCCTCCAGGCGGTCGGCGGCGCCGTAGATCACCTGTTTCGCCGCGAGCAGGTCGGCGTAGGCCGCCGCGAGCGGGTGCTGGATCGCCTGGTTCGCGCCGATCGGCCCGCCGAAGACCTCCCGCTCGCTCGCGTACTCGATCGCCGACTCGAGGGCGACCTCCCCGAGCCCGAGACACTCCGCGGCG
>PUPA01000257.1 GCA_003552885.1 Natrialbaceae archaeon | reverse complement strand
GCTCCTCACTGAGCGGGTCCCACGGCCCGACGCCGGTCCTTCCGGCGTCAGCCGACCGGACGCCGTCGACTCGTGTCTTCGACGCGTCGACGGCCGCCCGAGTCGGCGTCCCGACTACCCGACCAGCCGGTCGCCGATCGCCGAAAGCTCCTCCGTCCCCGACGGCTCCCCGTCGGCCTCCGGCAGCCGGAGTACGTCGAGTTTGGGGAACGCGCCCTCGATCTCGGCGAGCCGGTCGCGGTGATCCCGTGACCGGGAGAGACACCGCGAGCACGCCGGATCGGGATCCTCGAGGACGCGGTTGACGACGACCGACCGAACCGGCACCTCCGCCTCCTCGAGCCGGTCGACCAGCCGTTCGGTCTCGGCGACCGCCATCCGTTCGGGGATCGTCACCACCCGAAACGCCGTCCGCTCGGGGTCGGTGATCACCGCGAGCGCCCGCTCCATCCGTTCTCCGAGCGCGACGAGCTCGTCCTCGCCGTCCTCCCGGCCGCCGAGGTACGACAGCGGCCCCATGGTCATCCGCCGGGCCGAGTCGGCGATCCGACGGACCTGTCCGCGCAGCGACCGGGTCGTCTCGAGGGCCAGCCCGAGCACCTCGGGGAGGTCGAACAGCCGGAGGGTGTGGCCCGTCGGGGCCGTATCGAAGACGACGACGTCCCAGCGGCCGTCCTCGACGTACTCGACGAGGAGGTCGAGGGCGGCGAGCTCGTCGCCGCCGGCGGGCGTCCCGGCCGCGAAGATCCGTTCGACCTCCGCGTCCTCGAGGCGGATGCCCGCCGCACGGAGGTCGGCCGCGAGCGCGGTCGCGATCCGTTCGTACCGCTCGGCGCGGGCCGCCGGGTCGACCTCGACGGCCTCGAGGCCCGGGCGGATCGAGCGCGGCTCGCCCCCCAGTTCGATCCCGTAGGCGTCCGCGAGCGAGTGGGCGGGATCGGTCGAGACCACGAGCGCGTCCCGGCCGGCCGCCGCGAGCGCGAGGCCGGTCGCGGCACCACAGGTCGTCTTGCCGACCCCGCCTTTACCGCCGTAGAACAGACAGTCGGTCACGGCTCCCGTACGTGCTCGAAATTCCTAAACCCACCCCCTCCCGGGGCCCGTTCGGGGGCGTCCGCGCCGGCGGTCACACCGGGTCGTCCGGCGCGTGTGCCGTCCGCATCCGTTCGGCCTCCGTGGCGTACCGCTCTCGACGGTCGGGGTCGTCGACGGGTTCGAGGTCGTCCACGTCGACCTCGGTGGCCGCGGTGACCGGCGAGCCGGTCCGCAGGGCCACGCTCGATCGCTCCCGGCGCTGGAGCCGCCGTCCGTCGGGGGTCGCGTAGACGATGGTCACGAGGTTCCGGTCGTCGAACGAGCGCTCGACCAGCCAGCAACGCCGGGTGTCGGCCATGGGGGCCCGTTCGTGGCCGACGGACCTGAATCTGGTGGGGCGTTCGCGGGTCGAGGGCGGCCGATCAGTCGGCCCGTCGCTCGGGCGGGACGACGGCGTCGTCGTTGGCCGCCGACGGCTGGAGGTGGTCCGTGGCGTACGCGACGGGCGTCTCGACGTCCGCGGGGCGTTCGTACCGCCCTTCGAACAGCGAGACGAACTCGCGGGCCAGCCGCTCACAGCCACCGCGGGTGGTCGTGGTCCTGACGACCGTCCGGGAGGCGAACTCGAGGTCCGGGTGGATCGTCACCGACAGCTCGTACCCCGGCCGGCCGTCGAGCGACGCCGGGGCGATCTCCAGCCGGACGTCCCCGGAGTCGTGGGCGTACGTCGTCGGTCGGTCGGCGTCGGTCGGCTCGCGGTGCCACGCCGGTGAGAGCGTCTCGGTCATCGGCTGTGGATAGCTCCCGGTGGTATAGGAGCCGGACTTTCGTGGCAATACTGTCCAACACGTCCGGGGGACGCGCCCGGATTCGAAACGTCGTCGCCCCCCGGTGGCCGTCCGTCCACCGTAGACGGCTCTCCGCGGGAGTGGGTGGACGGGTGTCAGCCGCCGTCGGCCGCCGGGCTGACGCTGCCGGTCCGGTAGCCGGCCAGATCGAGGGTGACGTGGTCGAAACCGATCGCCGAGAGCGCCTCGTGGGCGGCCTCGACGAAGGCCGGATCGAGCGCACGCGCCAGCTCGTCGGGGGCGACCTCGATCCGGGCGAGTCCGTCGTGGTCCCGGACGCGAAACTGCGAGAACCCCCACTCCCGGAGGACGGCCTCGGCGCGTTCGACCCGCGTGAGCCGGTCTTCGGTCACCTCGATCCCGGTCGGAATTCGCGAGGAGAGACACGCCATCGACGGCTTCTCGGCGACCGAGAGGCCGTAGCGGTCGGCGATCGCCCGGACCTCCCCTTTCGTGATGTCGTGGTCGAGCAACGGCGAGCGGACGTCGAGCTCCTCGACCGCTCGCAGCCCCGGCCGGTGGCCCGCAGCCGGATCGTCGGCGTTGGTCCCGTCACACACCGTCTCGATCCCGAGGTCGCGGGCGGCCGCGTACATCTCCTCGAGTCGCATGCTCCGGCAGTGATAACAGCGGTCGGCGTCGTTCGTGACGAACGCCTCACTCTCCAGTTCGGAGAACTCGACGACCTCGTGACGGATGCCGATCTCGGCTGCGATCCGCCTGGCGTCGGCGAGTTCGGCCGCCGGGAGCGTCTCGCTTTTGGCCGTACAGGCCACGGCCGCCTCGCCGAGGGCGTCGGCCGCGAGCGCGGCGACGACGCTCGAATCGACGCCCCCAGAGAAGGCCACGAGGACGCCGTCGTGGTCGGCGAGCTCCTCGCGGGCGGCCTCCAGCTTCGCGTCGAGGGTGCTCATCGGCCGGCTTTCGAATCGAGCGGACAAAAGGGCGTTGTCGGCCCGCGGCTCGATTCCCCGGCCGACGTGCCCGCTCACTGGCGCAGGCGGTCGGCGATCGCCGGTGCGGCGGAGACGGCGCTGGCCGGTCCCTCGACGGTGTCGGTGCCGTAGATCGTCTCGACGCCGGCACGCGAGAGCTTCACGCGGGCGTTTCGGACGAAAAGCGGGTGGACGCAGGCGACGAAGACGCGTCCGGGCTCTTCGAGGTGTTCGATCGCTTCACTCATCGTCGAGCCGGTGGCGACGATGTCGTCGACGACGACGACGTCCCGGCCGGCGACGTCGACGTCGCTCGGGGTAACCTCGACGTCGGTGCCAGACCGCCGGCGCTTCTCGAAGTGGTCGACGTCGCCGGTCCCGTAGCCGTCCCTGACGGTCCCGGCGAGCTCGGTCGCGCCGGCGTCGGGGGCGAGAAAGACCGGATCGACGAGCCCCGCGGGTAGCGGTTCGGCCAGCCGTCCCGCGGCGTCGATCGCCTCGGCGGTCGGCTCGAAGAACCGGCGGACGTCGGACTCGTGTGGGTTGACCGTGAGCACGCGGTCGGCTCCCGTCGAGATCGCCCGGGCGACCGCCCGCGCGGACACCGGCTGGCCGGCCTCGAAGGCGTCGTCCTGACGGCCGTAGCCCATGTACGGCAGGACGGTGACGACCTCCTCGGCGCCGGCCTCCCGGGCGGCGTCCTGGAGCTGTAACAGTTCGAGGTGGGCGTCACTCGAGACGGTCGAGGCGACGACGATAGCCCGCTCGGCGGCGAAGTCGGGGACGGCCGCGAGCAGTTCGCCGTCGGGGAACCGATCGTACTCGACGGGGGCGAGCTCCTCGCCGAGCTCGGCGGCGAGCGCCGCGGCGAGCGTCTGGGACGCGGATCCGCTGACGATCATGTCCGAACCCACAGCCCGGGGGGTAAACCCGTTTTCGCTCCGCCGGCTCGATCCGTCCGAGCCGTCGGCCCCGAACGCGACGGCTACTGGCCGTCGACGTCGGGCTCTCCGCCGCAGTCGGTGTTGCCGTGGATCGTGAGCCCGCCGTCCCGGTCGACGACGACGAGCAGCCCCAGACAGTCAGGGTCGTTCCACCGGTCCGGGCTCGCCTGGGTGAGCTCCTCGCCGTCGAGCCGGACCGTCACCCGGAACGAGCCGGCGTCGGTCGGCCAGTCGCCGTCGAGGCGGACCCCACCCTCCCGGCCGTCGAGCTCGTGGGTCGACCAGTGGTCGATCTCGCCGTTCCACTCGACGACGACGTCGACCGTGTGGTCGTCGGCGTCGAGGTTCTCGATGGCGATCGTCTCGAGGCTCGTTCCGGCCTCGTCGGCCGGCTCGTCCTCTGTGGCACTCCCCGAACAGCCGGCGAGCCCGACGGTCGCGACGGCACCGAACCCGACGAGGGCACGTCGTCGCGTGAGTTCGCCCATGCCGGTTCTGTGCCATCCAGCGGAATAACCCTTCGTCAGACGCGCGTCAGCCGCGGGCCGGGACCGAACAGCCGACGACGTCGCGGATCCCGAGGTGGCGCGAGCGCCAACCGTCCCCGTCCCCCGCGAGGAAGGTGCCATCGGCGGTGACGGCGTAGACGGTCTCGCCGTAGGCGACGTCGGCGATCGGGGCGCCGACCTCGAGGCACTCTCCCCACTCGCCGTCGGCGAACGCATAGAGCGTGTGGCCGGCGGCGGCGTGGGCGCGTTCGAGCCGTCCCGGCTCCGAACGGGGGTCGGCGGCGACGACGTCGAACGGGCCCTCCCGGTCGCACAGCCAGCCGTTGCCGAGCCGGTAGAGCCCGTCGCCGGTCGCGGCCAGCGGGACCCCGGGGGTAGAGACGTCCCGGACGGCCGTCAGCCCGGCGTTCCGGAGGGTCGTCCCCCGGAGCCTGAACAGCCCCTCGTCGGTGGCGATCAGCTCGCCGTCGATCGCGGTCACCGTCCCCTCGAGCGCCGCGAGCTCCTCCCAGCCGCCGTCGTGGCCGGCGAGCCGGCCGTCGGGACCCGCCGCGATCGGCCGGCCGTCGGCGTACCCGACGGCGACGGCGGGGCCGAACCCCGTCGGCTCGAAGGTCGGCTCGGCGTCGTGGACCGGATCGGCGACGAGCACGTCCTCGTCGGTCGCGACGGCGAGCGTGCCCGGGCCACCCGCGAGGTCCCTCGCGGGCTCGCGGCTCACGAGGTCGAACTCCCCGACCATCTCCGCCGCGACGCGCACCCGACAGACGCCCGTTCCGGCGGCGACGAACGCCTCGATGGCCCCCTCGCGGTCGGCGTAGACGCGTTTCTCGTCGATGCTGAGCATGGTGGACCTCGTGTGGCCTCCGCGAAAGCGTTTGCCTAGTCTCTCGCGACGTACGTCTGTGTGCTTAGTCCATCGCGATGTACGTCCGGGTGTCCGCGACGCCCTCCAGGGGCTGGATACCCGAGGAGACGGTTTCGAGCACGTCGTAGACCTCCGGGGCGTCGAGCTCGACGACGACGTCGTAGTCGCCGGCGACGATGTGGGCCGTCACCACCCGTTCGAGCGACTCGATCGCCGGCAGCATCCCCTCGGCCCGGCCGGCGTCGGCTTCCACCATAATGAACGCGTGAACCATCGCTCCGGGTGTGGTACACTCCCACACGACTAAAACGTTCCCCCGGTGGGCAAGGTTATTGACGGCTCGGGTCGTACCACGTTCCATGCGGTTCGTTATCATTGGTTCCGGACGGGTCGGGGTCCGGACGGCGCGGGTCCTCAGAGAGGAGGGTCACGAGGCGACGCTGGTCGAACGCGACGGCGATCTGACCCGGCGAGCCCGCGCCGACGGCTTCACGGTCGTACGCGGCGACGGCTCCCGCGAGGGGGTCCTCGAGGAGGCCGGTATCGAGTCGGCCGACGGCCTCGGGGCGCTGACGGACGACCTCAACGTCAACTTCACCGCCTGCCTGATCGGTCGCCACCACGGCTGTCGAACCGTCATGCGGATCGACGAGGAACACCGCGAGGAGATCTACCGAAAGTACGCCACGGAGGTAGACGACGTGGTCCACCCCGAACGCCTGGGCGCGATGGCGGCGAAAAACGCCCTCCTCGGCGGCTCGATCCGGGCGATCGCCGACGTCGCCGGTGGCTTACAGCTCGTCGAGCTCACCGTCACGGAGTCGGCCCCGGTCAAGGGGTACACGATGGGCGAGCTCGAGCTCCCCGCCGACGCGAGGCTCCTCGCGTTCGGGAAAGCCGACGACGAGCTCGGGTTGCCCACTCCCGACGAGTCGGTCGCGGTCGGCGACCGGCTGGTGGTGCTCGCGGAGTTTCCCGCCCTCGAGGACGTCCGACGGCTGCTGATCGGGGAGATGCCCACGCGGGCGGTGGCCGGGGGTGAGCGCCGATGATCACCGCTTACGTGATGGTGAAGGGAAACTCGGGGGACGCAGACCGGATCCGCTCTGCGATCGAGGCGGTCGAGGGCGTCGAGTCGGCACACATCGTCGCCGGCGACGTCGACTTCATCGCGAAGGTGGTCGTCGACACGCCAGCCGCGGTCAAAGACGTCACCGCGACCCGGATCCAGGGGCTCGAGGGCGTCGCGGACACCCGGACGTACATCGCGATGGAGTGACGGACCAGCCGGTGTCGCCCCGTCCGCGCGGATCGACGCCGACCGGCACTTAAAATCCCTGCATATTGGCTGTTCGCGGTGATTCGTCCGGAGCCCCTATCTCGACCGATGAGTCATCCCCACGCGAGGAACCCGCCGGACCGAACGGACGGCACGCACGGGTCGAACGGTCACGGCTCGGGCGGCAGGACGTCGAACGGGCACGCCTCGGGCGGCCACCCGGGCGCGCGGGACTACGACCGGGCGCCGCTGGTCGTCACCTGGGAGACCTCCCAGGCGTGTGATCTGGCCTGCGATCACTGTCGGGCCGAGGCCGACCCCGAGCGCCACCCGGCGGAGCTCTCGACCGCGGAGGCGATCGCCCTCTTCGAGGAGGTCGCACGGTTCGAGCCGAACCCGTTTCTGGTGCTCTCGGGCGGTGATCCGCTCCAGCGGCCGGACCTCTTCGAGCTGCTCTCGGCCGCCGTCGACGTCGGCGTGACGCCGTCGGTGACGCCGGCGACGACCCCGCGGCTCACCGAGTCGGTCGTCGACCGCTTCGCCGAGGTCGGCGTCGGGCGGATGGCCCTCAGCGTCGACGGGGCGACCGCCGGGCGCCACGACGCCTTCCGCGGCGAGGAGGGCACGTTCGAGATCGCCATGCGGGCGGCCGAGCGCGCCCGCGAGGTCGGCCTCTCGATCCAGCTCAACACGACGGTGACGGCCGAGACCGTCTCCGACCTGCCCGCGATCGCGGACCTCGCCGAGAAGCTCGGAGCCGCGATGTGGGAGGTGTTCTTCCTCGTTCCCGTCGGTCGGGGGGACGACCTCGCACAGCTCTCCCCCGGGCGGGCCCGCGAGGTCATGGAGTGGCTCTACCGGCGCGGGAGGGAGGCACCGTACCGGCTGATCACCGTCGAGGCACCGTTCTACCGACGGGTGGCCCACGAGGTCCAGCTCGCCGAAGGGGAGACCCCACGGGGGGTCGGCTCGACCGGCGCCGGCAACGGCTTCGTCTTCGTCAGCCACACCGGCGAGGTCTACCCCTCGGGCTTCCTGCCACTGTCGGCGGGCACGGTCCGCGAGGAGTCTCTCGTCGAGCTCTACCGCGAGGCCGACGTCTTCCGTCGCCTCCGCGATCGGTCGTCGTTCGAGGGCCCCTGCGGGGAGTGTTCGTTCCTCGAGACCTGCGGTGGCTCCCGGTCGCGGGCGTTCGCCGCGACCGGCAACCCGGTCGGGAGCGACCCGCTCTGCCCCTGGGTCGCCGACTGACCGACCCAGACGACGGCTCGCAGACCCCTTCAGTCGTGTCTGAAACAGCGTCTCCCGGTGAACGCCATCGCCATCCCGTGCTCGTCGGCGGCCGCGATCACGTCCTCGTCGTTGACCGACCCTCCGGGCTGGACGACCGCCCCGACGCCAGCCGACGCGGCCTCCTCGAGGCCGTCGGGGAACGGGAAGAAGGCGTCGGAGGCCATCACGGCGCCCTCGGGACCTTTCCCCTCGGCGTGCTCGTCGGCTTTCATCGCCGCCAGCCGGACGGCGTCGACCCGGGAGACCTGTCCCATCCCGACGCCGACGGTTTCGGTACCCGTCGCGAGGACGATCCCGTTCGACTTGACGTGTTTGAGCACCCTCCAGGCGAAGGCCATCGTCTCCAGCTCCGCGGCCGTCGGGGCCCGCTCGGTGACGACCTCGAGCTCCTCGGGCGTCACCGACGAGCGGTCCCGCTCCTGGACCAGCCGACCGCCGACGATCGGCTTCTCGGTGAACCGTTCGGTCGGCTCCCCGAGGGCACCGACGTCGAGTACGCGTAGATCCTCCCGCGCACACAGCACCTCGAGGGCGTCAGCCTCGTAGCCGGGGGCGACGACGACCTCCTTGAACGAGTCGACGATCGCCTCGGCCGTCTCCCGGTCACACGGCCGGTTGAGCGAGACGACGCCGCCGAACGCGCTCATCGGGTCGGTCGCGAGCGCCCGGTCGTACGCCTCCGCGAGCGAGTCGGCCGTCGCACAGCCCGCGGGGTTCGTGTGTTTGATAACCGCCGCGGCGGGCGTCTCGAACTCCTTTACGAGCTCGAGGGCGCCGTCGGCGTCGTTGTAGTTGTTGTAGCTCAGCGCCTTCGCCCCCGCGTTCAACTGGTCGGCGCCGACGACCGACGCCTCCCGGCAGGTGTGATCGGCGTACACCGCGGCCTCCTGGTGGGGGTTCTCGCCGTACCGGAGCCGGTCGAGCCGGTCGGCACCGGCGAGCCGTCGGGCCGCCAACCCGTCGCCGTCGTCGTCGCCCGCGACGGCTACCGTCCCCGCCTCGCGGTCGACGGTCACCCGATCCTCGGCGAACCAGCGGACGGCCCGCGGATACGCCCGGAACTCCCCCTCGTAGAGCACCCGTTCTTTGAGCGTCCCGCGGTCGTCGCCCGCGTAGACGGGGACGGGCTCCTGGGTGACGATCGG
>PUPA01000146.1 GCA_003552885.1 Natrialbaceae archaeon | reverse complement strand
TCGCGGCCGTGACCGTTCCTGGATCGGCTCCCCCGATACCGGCCCGCAGCTCGCGGGCGGTTCGACGTCGACCCGACGTCAGTCCCCGACGAGCTCCCGGGCGCTGTGACGCCACGTGCGGACGTGGAGCACGTCGAGGTCGAGCAGCTTCGCGACCAGCCCGGCGTCGACGGTGGCGAGACGCTCGGCCGAGCGGATCCCCGCCTCCGCGAGCCGGTCGGCGTCCGCGGGGCCGACGCCCGTGACGTCGGTCACCGGCGTCGGACGGGGCCAGGGACGACCGTCGTCGGCGGATTCCCCCTCGGAGGTGTCGGCCCCGGCGACGCGGTCGAGAGACTGCCAGTCGCCGTCCGTGCTGGCGGCGACCCACTCGCGTTCGGCCGCGCCGAGTCCGCCCACCGCCCGCGACCGGGCCTCGAGATCACCCGACGGCCGGAACGCCCAGGGCAGAGAGAGCCGCCGGCGGAGGGCGTCGGCGACGGCCTCCTCGACGCCGGCCTCGCGCAGCTGGCGGAACGAACGCTCCCCTCGGCGGACCGCGTCGGGGTCGACGCCCGCAGCCGCGAGCGCCTCGCGTTCGTCCGAACGGAGCGGCGGCTCGTCCTCGACGCGGTCGGCGGTGGGCTGGCCCGCACGGTCGGCGCCGGAACCTTCCGTGTGGTCAGTGCTGGACCCTTCCGTGCGATCGGCGATCGGCTCCTCGTTCACTGTCGGCGATCGCCTCTCAGATCACGCCGGCGGGGCTTGAACGTTGTCCCCGGGAACGCCAGCGCTTTGCACGTTCCGACGAAAGGGACGGGCGATGAGGGAGATGGTCGACGTCCAGCCGACGACGATCGGCGTCGGGACCGTGATCGCGCTCGGGATCCTGATCTACGGCACCCTGTTCGGGGGGACGCTGTTGGGGGTGGAGCCCGTGTCGGCGGCGCTCTGGGTCCTCGCGGCGACGTTCGTCGCCGTCTCCCTCCTCCACGGCGCGTTCGGCCGACGGGACCTCGCGGTCGCGTTCCTCGGTGCCGGGGTCGCCCTGATAACCGTGTTGCAGGCCGAAACCGGGTCCGGGATCACCCTCGGACTGGCCGGGCTCGTCGTCGCCGGCTCGTACGTCGCGGTCGCGATGGTCCGGGCGCGTCGGCGGAGTCGGGTGACCCCGGCCGACTGACCGCGTCGACAGGCCGCCGTGTCATCGCGAGAGGGGCTCGGGTGGCCCGCCGGGGAGCCGGTCGCGGTCGTGTGGGGCCTCGAAGTCGAGCTCCGGACCGCGGGCGACGATCCGGCTGGGGTTCACCTCCGGATGGGTCGTGTAGTAGTGTTCTTTGATGTGGTCCATCCACACCGTGTCGGCGACCCCAGGCAACGTGTACAGCTCCCGCAGGTACGGCCAGAGGTTCTCGTACTCGCGGATATACTGGACGTTACACATGAAGTGAGTGTGGTAGACGCCGTCGAATCTGACCAGGGTGGTGAACATCGCGACGTCGGCCTCGGTGAGCCGATCGCCGGCGAGGTACCGTCTGTCGGCGAGTACCCCGTCCCAGCGGTCGAGGGCGGCAAAGAGCTCGTCGACGGCCTCGTCGTACGGCCCCTGTTCGGTCGCGAAGCCGGCCCGGTAGACGCCGTTGTTGATCGGCTCGTAGATCTCCTCTAGGATCCGGTCGACCTCCTCGCGATAGCCGTCCGGATAGAGGTCGACGTTCCGGGTCGCGTGCGCGTCGAACTGGGTGTCGAGGTCACGCATGATCTCTCTCGACTCGTTGTTGACGATGGTGTCCTCCGCTGTGTCCCAGAGGACCGGCACCGTCACGCGACAGCTCGCTTCCGGGTCGGCCCGGACGTACAGCTCCCGCAGGTAGTCGACGCCGTGGAGCCGGTCGGGCGTACAGCCCTCCCTCTCGGGGGAGAACTGCCAGCCGTCCGCCCCGCGGTAGGGATCGACGACCGAGACGTCGATGGCGTCCTCGAGGCCCAACAGCGTGCGGACGAGCAACGTCCGGTGGGCCCACGGACAGGCGTAGGAGACGTAGAGGTGATACCGGCCGGCTTCCGGGCGGAACCGGGCGCCGGGCTCCTCGTGGATCCGATCGCGGAACGTCGTCTCCTGACGCTCGAAGGCGCCGTCACCGCCGGTGGTCTCGTACGCGTCCGTCCGCCACTCGCCGTCGACGAGGGTGTTCATACGCCTCCGTTGTGCCCTCGGGGCTAAATGCTCCCGCTAACCCCGACGTTACCGGTCCCGTCCTCCGGCTCACCTCCCGGCCACCGTGGGCCCGTCCGGGCGATCGGCCTGTAGCCGGCGCATACTGAAACCGATCCGAACGGTAGGCCGGGCCGTTCGAGATGGTGTCCCCAGGCGTGCTCCGGGCGGTGGTCGAGTTGCGCGACGGCGAGTCCGAGGCGTTCGAGCCCTCGATCGATTCCGCTGGCCGGATCAGCTACCCCGACCTCGAGGCCCACCTCGACGGCCGGGAGGACGATCCGGTCGCCGTCCTCGAGCGGCTGACCGACCGCGGTGCCTTCGACTCCCGGTTCGTCTCGAAGGCCTACGTCTGTCCGGACTGTGACACCGAGGGGATGCAGTACGTTACGGCCTGCCCGGCGTGTGAGTCGGTCCACGTCGTTCGGGAGGAGGCCGTCGTCCACCCGTCGTGTGGATCGATCCTCGACGTGGCACCCGAGGACGTCGGCGACGGCGTTCCCTGCCGGACCTGTGACGAGACGGTCGAGCGCAGGTGGCTCGACAGGCGGCGACGACACCGTTGTCACGGCTGTGATAGCTGGATCGACGAGCCCGAACATCGGCTGCGGTGTCGACGCTGTGAGGCGACCTGCCCCCCCGAGGAGAGCCGCGAGCTGCCGCTGTACCGGTATCCGATGGCCGGGACCGGCGAGCGGTGGCTCGACCGGCAACTCGAGGCGCGCCGGTCGCTCGCGGAGGCCCTCGAGGCACGCCGGTACGAGACCGAACTCGACGCGACCGTCTCCGGGAACCACGTCCACCTCCTCGCCGAGGATTCGCTCTTCGACGACCGTCTCGTCGTCGACGTCCACGACGGGCCGACCGAGGACGACCTCCGGCAGCTCGTCGGAACCGCGGCGGCCGTCGACGCCCGACCGGTGGTGCTCTCGACCGGAGAGTCCCTCGGTGAAGGGGCGATCGAGCTGATCGACGCCGAGGGCGTCACCGTGCTGACGGTGACCGACGACGGGCTCTCGCGGGCGTCGATCGACGTCGACCGACCGGCGGGGACGGACTCGCTGCTCGACCGGGTCGTCTCAGCGATCGGCTCGCCCGAGCGGTGAGTGGCGCGATCGGCTCGCCCGAACGGAGCGTGCGGTCGGTTCGCCCGAACGGTGTGTGTGACCGGCCAACGTTTAGGTCGCCCCCGGCCGAACACCGGCCGTGAACCACGAGCTGCTCGGTTGGCCGCCCGACGGGCCGACGCTCAGACTCGATCACGAGCGGTTCAGCTACGCCGGCAAGTTCGTGATGACGGCAACCGGGAAAGCCGCGAGCTACGACGGCGGGGAGCTCGTCGCCGCCGTCGCCTTCGACGAGGACCGGACGGAGCCGTCGACGCTCCGGCTGCGATACGTCACCGTCGCTCGCGACCGTCGCGGAGAGGGAATCGGCCCGGATCTCGTCTCGTTCGTCCGCGAACGCGCCGTCGGGCGTGGCTACGACCGGCTCGCGATCGCCGTCAACAATCCCTACGCCTACGAAGCGCTCGCGCGGGCCGGATTCGTGTACACGGGCGAGACGACCGGGCTGGCCGAACTGGTCCTCAAGCGGCCCGTCGAGGATGGGTCGCCCGACGACGACGACACCGGCGGCAGGACGGACGACGTCGGAGCGACGAGCGACGACCCCTACCGGGCCGGCCTCCGAGCGTTTCGAGACCGGGAGCTCACCGCCGAGGAGGCCGCGTTCGTCGACCGCTGTCTCGAGCGGGGCCGGCCCGGTTCGTCCGGCTGATCAGCCGTCGGCCCACTTGATCGAACAGCCCCGGGAGGGGAGCCACTCGAGGGCGACGGGCTCGCCCGCGAGGACGGCGTCGATCGCCTCCCGGATCGGGAACTCGGTCGGCTCGTCATCGGGGTTCGGGGCGTCGTCGAGCCGGCCGTGGTAGACCAGTTCGAACCCGTCCTCGCGGTTCGCAAAGAGGAACGGATCGGGGGTACACTCCGCGCCGTAGGCGGCGGCGACCTCCTGGGACGCGTCGCGGAGGTAGGCGTCGTAGGCGACCGTGCCGTCGGCGACGTACTCGCGCATCTTCCCGAAGGAGTCCTCCGGATACTCCTCGGCGTCGTTCGGGTTGATGCCGACGACCGAGACGTCCTCGTAGCTCGCGGCGAGGTCATTCAGGAGGTCGAACTTCGCTTTCGCGTACGGACAGTGGTTGCAGGTGAAGACCACGAGCAACGCCTCGTCGTCGGCGAACGTCTCGAGGGAGTATCGTTCCCCGTCGGCACCCGGGAGGTCGAACGGTTCGGGGGCGTCACCGGCCTCGAGCGTGGAGTCGGACTCCTGTAGAGCCATAGGAGGGATACACCCCGGGAGGGCCTAAACCCACGGTTCGAGCCGAGCGTCGGTGCGGCCCGTCGCCGGCCGTGTCGTGGGATCGGTCGCCGTCTCAGACGGGACGTCCGGCCGCCCAGTACCGGTAGCCGACGACGGCGACGAGCACGACGAACCCGCCGAGGAAGAAGACCAGCCCGGGCGGGAGCGTCGTCACGGCGTCGACCGCCTCGACCGGGCCGTCGGTCACCAGGGTGACGTTTTCGGGGTCGACGGTGACGTCGTCGGTCCTCGGCTCCTCGACCGGTTCGGTCTCCGGCGCATCGTCGACCGGAGCGTCCTCGTCGACGTCCGGAGGCTCGTCGTCGGTCTCGACGTCCTCCTCGACCTCCGGGGGCTCGTCGTCGACGTCCTCGTCGTCGGCCGGGGCGTCGTCTTCCTCGTCCGGATCGTCGAAGATACCGACGTCGTCGGCCCCGTCATCGTCCGGATCGTCCACCGCCGGATCTTCCTCGATCGGGGCGTCTTCGTCCGCGTCGTCGACGGCGAACGGCTCCTCTGGCGCGGGCTCGCCCTCTGCCACCTCGACCCGTTCGGGGGCGAAAAACCGGTCGGCCAGCGCCTGGACGAGCAGGCTCCCGCCGGCCAGCGCCGCGACGCCGCCGAGAAACCGCGAGAGCGCCTCGCGCAGCCGACCGGCGTTCGTCTCGTCGCCGGTGACGATCAGCGGCCCGTTGGCGGCCGCGTAGACGCTCATCTCGTTGCCCCGCGAGGAGTACCAGGTGTCGACGACCTCGACCAATCCCGCCTCCTCCAGTTTCTTCAGGTGGTATCGGACGTTCTGGATCGAGGAGTCGACCGCGTCGGCGACGTCACTCGGCGTGGCCGGCTCCTCGTTCAGACGGGCGTAGATCTGCCGGGCGGTCGTCGAGGAGAGCGCCGCGAAGACGGCGTCGGCCTCCTCGTCTTCGAGTCCGACGACCCGTGGTGGGCCCTCCTGGCTCGGAGTCTCCGACCGGAGGGGGAACAGACGGGCCATGGGGTCGTCCGCCGATTGTTCGTCGACACCTATACCCCTTTCCGTGGGTGAAACGGCCGTTTTAGCTTGGAAACCACCCGACCGAGGCTTACTCGACGAAAATCGGTTCGATCCGGCTCGACGAAAAACAAATCTCTTCGAAAGCGTGTACCGATCAGTAAGATTTTAAAACGGCCGGCCGTGAGTGGATTCCATGAATCGGTTCGAACGTGTGGTGTGGCCCCTCGTGGCGATCGTGCTGGTCGCGTTGAGTATCCCGTGGTTCCTCTGGGGATCGACGACGGTCGTCGCCGGCTTCCCGATCTGGCTGTGGTGGCACGTCGGCTGGATGGCACTCGCGTCGGTGGTCTTCTGGCTGTTTGCGACCCGTGCCTGGGGGCTCGGGATCGAGCCGCCCGACCGGACCGCCAGCGGGGGTGAGCGGCCGTGACCCTCGCCGTCCAGCTCGGGATCATCGTCGGCTACCTCCTGGTCGCGCTGGCTGTCGGGCTGGTCGCCTACCGGCTGAGCGAGCGTACGGCGGAGGACTTCTACCTCGCGAGCCGGACGTTCGGCACGGTCGTCCTCCTTTTCACCACGTTCGCGACGCTGCTGTCGGCGTTTACGTTCTTCGCCGGCCCGAACCTCGCCTACCAGGCCGGCCCCGAGTACATCCTCGTCATGGGGCTCATGGACGGGATCATCTTCGCGATCCTCTGGTACGTCGTCGGCTACAAACAGTGGCTGCTCGGCCGCCAGCACGGCTACGTCACACTCGGGGAGATGCTCGGGGACCGGTTTGGCTCCCGATGGCTCCGCGGGCTCGTCGCCGTCATCGGCCTCGTCTGGCTCTTTCCGTACGTGATGCTCCAGCAGGCGGGTGCGGGGACGGCCCTATCGGCGCTGACCGACGGGGCAGTCCCGTACGCCGCGGGTGCCGGGCTGATAACCCTGTTTATGATTCTCTACGTCGTCGTCGCCGGGATGCGCGGCATCGCCTGGACGGACACGCTCCAGGGGGCGTTCATGCTCGTAATGACGTGGCTGTCTTTCCTCTGGATCGTCGTCGCCCTCGGTGGCCCGGGTGCCGCGACGGGAACGCTCGCGGCCTCCGACGTCGGGACGGAGTTTCTCGGCCTCGGCAGCGACTTCTACTCGCCACAGTGGATGCTGTCGACGGCGATCGTCATCGGTTTCGGCGTCGCGATGTTCCCGCAGGTCAACCAGCGGTTCTTCGTCGCGGGCTCCGAACGCGTGCTCAAACGCTCCTTTGCGCTCTGGCCGATCCTCTGTGTACTCCTATTCGTCCCCGCGTTCGTCCTCGGCTCGTGGGCCCGTGGGCTCGGCCTCGAGATGGGGGCCGACGGCAACGTCCTCCCGGTGATCCTCGCGGAGTACACGCCCGTCTGGTTCGCCGCGCTCGTGATCGCCGGCGCGATGGCCGCGATGATGTCCTCCTCGGATTCGATGTTGCTCTCGGGGTCGTCGTACGTCACCCGGGACCTCTACCGGCCGTTCGTCGACGACGGGCTCAGCGAGCGGCGGGAGGACGCCATCGCGCGAGTCATCGTCGTTCTCTTCGCGCTCTCGACGTTCGTCGCGAGCCTCTACAACCCCGCCACGCTGTTCGAGCTCGGCGACGCCGCGTTCTCCGGGTTCGCCCAGCTCGCGTTACCCGTCGTCGTCGCGCTCTACTGGCGGAAGACGACCCGCCGCGGGATCGCCGCCGGCATCGTCGGCAGCCAGCTGTTCTACCTCGCGAGCCTCTTTACCGCGACGGTGCCCTCGACGTACGCCGGCTGGTCGGCGGGCCTCGTCGGCATGCTGCTCGGGCTCGTGCTCACCGTCGGCGTTTCCGCGCTGACCGCCCCCGCCGCCGACGAGCGCCGAGCGATCTACTTCGAGGGGATGCGCGCGGACTAGCCCGTCGGTCGCCGGCGGGGAATTCGTCGCTTCCGTCACGGAGACGTGACCGTCACAAAAATATTAATTTTTCGATAGGTTTACGGGTTTCAACGGAATACCGACGGAACATGTACTCCGGCTCCCGGGAGTGGCTCCACCTCGGCGAGGACGAGTCGGTCGTCTTCGAGAGCCGGCCACACCCCGTCGCGATGGGGTGGGGGCTGCCCGCGGGCCTCCTTTTGGTACTCGGCGGGCTCGTCCTCGTGGGGTGGGCGACCGCCGAGGGGTGGACCGTCGCGGTGACGATCCTCGGCTTGCTCGCGGCGCTGATCGGGTTCGCCGTCGTCGGCGTCCGCTATCTGCTGTGGACGAACACCCGCTACGTGATCACGACCGCCGAGCTCTACGAGAAACGCGGGGTGTTCAGCCGCGACGTCACCCAGTTTCGCCTCGACCGCGTCCAGAACACGAGCCTCCGGCAGTCGGCGATCGGTCGGCTGCTGGGTTACGGCGAGCTGACGGTGTACACCGCCGGCTCCGGGGACCCCGAGCTGACCTTCGAGTGGGTCGCCCAGCCGTCCCGGGCGAGTGCCGTCCTCTCCGAACAGCTCGGCGGCGACCGGGCCCCGGCCGATGCGCGTTGAAGGAAACGCCTTTAGTCGGCCGACCCCCGTCTCCGTCCGATGGAAGTCGCCGAGGTCCTGCCCGAGTTCGCCGGGGCGTTTCCGTTCGAGGAGTTCAACCGGATGCAGCGGGAAGCGCTGCCCGCGCTGCTCGACTCCGCGGAGAACGTCGTTGCCAGCGCACCGACCGCCTCGGGGAAGACCGCACTCGCGGAGCTGGCGATCTGTGAGAGCCTCGCGACGGGGGGGACCGCACTGTTCGTCGCCCCGATGCGGGCGCTGACCAACGAGAAGGAAGCCGACTGGGACCGCTTCGAGGCGCTCGGCTACTCCGTGTACGTCGTCACCGGCGAACGCGAGCTGAACCCCCGCCGGGCCCGCCGTGCGGACATCCTCGTGATGACCCCCGAGAAGCTCGACTCGGCCACCCGGAAACACGACTCACGCCGGTACGGCTTCGTCACCGACGTCGACGTCTGTGTGATCGACGAGGTCCACCTGCTCGACGCCGACCGTCGCGGCTCGGTGCTCGAGGTGACGGTCTCCCGGCTGCGGCGGCTCTGTGAGCCCCGGATCGTCGCGCTCTCGGCGACGATGCCCAACGTCGATGACGTCGCCGCCTGGCTCGACGCCCCGCCGGAGACGACCCTCGAGTTCGGCGAGGAGTACCGCCCCGTCGAGCTCAACGCCGGCGTGCGGATCTACACCCACGGCGAGAACTCCTTTGCCGACAAGTACCGCCGGCTCTACCGCGCGCTCGACCTCGCCGAACCCCACCTCAGGGAGGACGGCCAGGCGCTCGTGTTCGTCTCCTCGCGGGGGGACACCGTCCGGGCCGCAGAGAAGGCAAGGGACGAACTCGC
>PUPA01000070.1 GCA_003552885.1 Natrialbaceae archaeon | reverse complement strand
GTACACCGCGTTCGGGTCCTCGAGGATCTGCCAGCGGACGCCGTCGATCTCGGCGACCGTCCCGTGGTAGTCGTCGAACCGTTCGACGACGATCTCGCTTCCACGATCCCACTCCACCATCTGGAACGGGCCGGTTCCGTGGAGCCCCTCGGTCGACCACTCGTCGTACTCGTACTCGCCGTCGTACCCCTCGATGTCGCCGACGATCCCCTCTGGGATCACGGAGAGACGGGGGTCCGTGAGGTTCCCCAGGGTGTCGTGAAACGGCGACTCGAGGGTCATCTCGACGGTGTACTCGTCGACCGCCTCGAGGGCGAGCGAGTCCGGGACGGTCTCGTCGTCGTCGTCGACCTCGTGGTCGACGGACATCGGCCCCCTGACGATGCGGTCCTGGTGACCCCGGTTGTTCTCCGACTCGGCGAGGCGCCGCCAGGAGTAGACGACGTCCTCGGCGGTCATCTCCTCGCCGTTGTGGAACTCGATGCCCTCCCTCAGCTCGAAGGTGTACGTGAGGTAGTCGTCGGAGACGGCGTAGTCCTCGGCCAGCGAGGCGACGACGGGCGGCGTGCCGTCCTCGTAGGTGAAAAGCTGTTCGTGGAGCTGCCAGTTCGTCCAGGCGTCGATCGGCCCCGAGATCCCGATCGGGTCGAGGGTCTGCCGGGGCGTCTCGATCAACTCTAGCTGTCCCTCCTCGAGTGCCTCCTGTGTGTCGTCGCCGTCACCGGTACCGGTGTCGTCGTCGGCTTCGACGGGATCCTCGTCGCTACATCCCGCGATCGCCACGGTCGTCGCCGCACCCACGCCAGCCAGGAACCGACGGCGGTCGATATCTGCTGTCACACGGCGTAGTAACTATGCATTCCTAATATGTCTTCTCACCTGTCCCGGGCCGAATTACACCACGATCTTGTACAACTCGTGGCGCGACCGTCGGGGTCCGAAAGCCAGCACGGGCCCGCGTGTCCACTCGTCAACACGACGACCGGCAGGTTCCGGTGTCGGCCGTCGTCGGACCGTCGGTATCGTCGTCGGCCCACCCCCGCCAACGGGCCGGCTCGTCCTCTTCGACGGGCCGGCTTCCACCAACGGGCCGACTCACCCCCACCGACGGGCCGGCTTCCACCAATGGGCCGGCTTACCTCCGCCAACGGGTCGGCTCACTCCTGTCTACGGGCCGGCTCACCGCTCCGGATGAGTGGGGGCGTCGAACCCACCTCTCACCAGTGGCTTGGCGACGTGGCGTCTCGCACAGGGAGGGACCTCGTACCACCCCTCCTCGAGTCCGCGCTCGCGGGCGACCTCGACTCTCCCCGGGGCCGTCCGCGCACAGTCCCGACAGCGGTACCCCTGTCCGCGGCCGGCGCTCTCCATCCGCCGGTCGCAGTCGGGACAGGTCGGCGTGACCCGTTCGGTCCGGACGAGCCCGCGGACGGCGAACTTCTCGAGCTTGCAGACCCCCCTCGAGAGCTCGCCACAGACGGTGAGGCGGTCACCGGGGACGAGTTCGCGAACCCGGTCGCGGAACCGCTTTGTGGGTTCGAACGCGACACACTCGATCCGATCGTCGCCGTCGACCAGCGGAACGAAGACGTGTCCACCCCGGCGACTCTCGGGCTCGCCGTCGACGACGCCGTCGAGGCGGTAGGCCCGGCCGTCGCGGGCGTCGGCGATCGTCCCGTCCCGGAGGTGGACGTCGGTGCCCTGGTTCGTCACGAACAGCCGCCGGCCGGCGACGGGTTCGCTCTCGATCGTGGCGGCGACCTCGCGGACGGCCCCGGGGCCGTCCCCCCGGATGCCGTGGAGGATCGGCCCGGGAGTGTGTGGCACACAGACGGTCTCGCCCTCCCCACGGTCGACGGTGTCCCAGACCTCGGGGTAGCCCCGGTCGGCGGCGGCGAACACGGAGTCGGGGTCGACCCGCCGGGGGGTCCCCCACCGGTCGGGCTCGCGGTAGCTGATACACTCGTAGGTCCACTCCCCGAGCGCCGCCCAGGCGCCGACCGCAGCCAGCGCGCCGATCCGCCCCCGGCCCTCGTCGATCCCCCAGTGGCGGTAGCCACGGTCGTCGAGCAGCCGTTCGCAGTCGGCGATCGTCAGGTGCTCGCGGATCGCCGCGAGGGCGAACGCCCGAACGTCCTCGGCTACCCCCTCCGGGGGGCCCTCGGCGACGACGAGTCCCGGGCTGGTCCGGTCGTCGGCGACCGCCGCGAGCGCTTCGGTCGTCTCCCGAGCGACCGCGAACGCCCGGTCGGGATCGCAGTCGGCGTGGATCGCGAGCGCCGCGTTCCCCCGCGTCTTGTACTCGACGGCGGGGTTGAGCCGGACGAGCAGCGTCCGCTCGACGCCCGGGAGCCGGTCGGCGATCCGGCTCGCGACGTACGTCGTACACATCCCCCGCTCGCGGGAGTCGGTGTCGTCCACGCCCACGACGGTCATCGGCACCAGTAGGGCCTCGAGTCAGTAACGGGTTTCGAGTCGAACCCGCCGACGCGGCCGCGACGGCAGGGAAAACGTCATATACGAGGAGTGGCTTATCCTCTTGTATGTCCCGGTCCGCACTGGTCGGCAACGTCACCGCGATGCTCGAAGACGCGGGCTTTACGGTGAGCGACCGGTGTGCGATTCGCCCGAAGAGCTTCGACGTCGCCGCCCGCCGCGGCGAGAGCCTGCTGCTGGTGAAGATCCTCGGCAACATCGACGCCTTCACCGAGGCGACAGGCCACGAGATGCGCCGGCTCGGCACCTACCTCGAGGCGACGCCGCTGGTGATCGGCCTGCGCAGCCGCGACGAGGACCTCAAACCCGACGTCGTCTACTTCCGTCACGGCGTTCCCGTCTTCAGCCCGGACACGGCGTACAACCTGTTCGTCGAGGGGATCCCGCCGCTCATCTACGCCGCCCCCGGTGGGCTGTACGTCAACATCGACGGCGACGTGCTCGCCGACGAACGGAAAGACCGCGAGTGGAGCCTCGGCCGGCTCGCCGGCGAGCTCGGGGTCTCCCGGCGCACCGTCTCGAAGTACGAGGACGGGATGAACGCCTCCGTCGAGGTCGCGATGGCCCTAGAGGAGCTGTTCGACGCCTCCCTGACCAGCCCCGTCGACGTGCTCGAGGGCGCCGGGGAGGTCCACGAGGCCGAGCCGACCCCCGAAGCCCCCGACGCCGATCCGGACGACGAGGTGATCGTCGCGACGCTCACCCGCGCCGGCTTCCGGGTCCACCCCACCGCGCGCTCGCCGTTCAAAGCCGTCAGCCGCGACGAGGGCGACGACGTCGTGCTCACCGGTCACTCCGAGTTCACCGAGGCCGCCGAGAAACGCGCACGGATCATGAGCTCGATCGGCGACGTCGCCCGAACGCGCTCGGTCTACTTCGTCGACCGCGCGAGACGGGAGTCGATCGAGGGCACCGCGCTCGTCGAACGCGGGGAGCTCGCGGAGATGCGCGAGGCCGAGGAACTGCGCGACGTGATCCGCGAACGCGCCGAGCGCGAGGCAGTATGACATCCTCCCCGTCGTGAACAGAGAGGGAGTACGTCCCTCAGGCAGTCGGGCGAAGCGCCATCGACGGCGGGACTCTCCCGCTGTTGAAACGTAGGTCTAGTAGTACCGCCGGCTCGAACCCCCGCCGATGCCCAGAATACCGTACGTCGACCCCGAGGAGCTACCCGAACGCTACGAGACGATCGAACGGATCGGAGCCGACCTCCCCGAAGGCGTCGACTCGGCGTTCTGGAACGACCAGCCGACCGTCCGTACGTTCTCGAACAACCCCGAACTGGGGGCGGCACACGTTCGGATGAACACGGAGCTGTGGACCGAGACCGGACTCAGCCGGGAGGAGCTCGAGGCGGTGATCCTGGCCGTCGCCCGGGCGGTCGGCTCCACCTACGAGTGGCACGACCACGCCATCGCCGCCCTCGAACGGACGGAGCTCTCCGAGGAGACGATCCGTTCGATCGCAGATGGCGATCCCGAGGGCGTCGACGGTCCCGAGTGGCTCCTCGTGGAGTACGCCTTCGAGTACGTCGAGAACGGCGGCGACGTCGACGGCGGGATCGACGACCGTATCGCCGAACGGTACGACGACGGAACGGTCGTCGGCCTGGCGATGCTCGCCGGCTACTACGTCTCGCTGGCCCACGTGATCCGGGCTCTCGGCGTCGAGCTCGAAGACGAGTTCGTCGGCTGGGAGCTGGAGAACTACGGCTGAGTCTCAGCCGCCGTACGTCGCCTCCAGGTAGTCGACGATGTCCGCGCTCTCGGCCATCCCGTCGACGCCACCGTCCTCGTCGACGATGACCGGCACGCCCGTCTGGCCGCTCAGCTCCTCGACTTCCGTCCGGTCTGAGTGTGCTCTCGGCACTTCGACGCTGTCGTACTCGAGGCCGAGCTCGTCGAGTTTCGTCCGGACTTTCACACAGAACGGACAGCCCGACAGTTCATAGAGCGTGATCGCTGCCATGACCACGTTACTCGCGGCGTCGACAAGAGGCCACCGGTCCCACGGCGGCTTGCCGGGAGCTCCGACGCCGTCGACACGTTTACCCCCCGAGCCACCCGTCATCCGACGGATGGACGACGTCCCGACGCTCGTCGAACCCGACTGGCTCGCCGACCGCCTCGGGGAGCCGGAGCTTCGGCTCCTCGACTGTACCGCCCACCTCTCCTTTCACCCCGAAACCGGCGCCCGGCGGACCGACTCCGGCCGGCCCGGCTGGGAGCGGGCACACGTTCCGGGGAGCGTCCACGTCGACGTTCCGACGACGCTCTCGACGACCGAAGGGCCAGCCTACCCCTACCAGGCGCCGACGGCCGAGGCGTTCGCGGCGGCGATGGAACGTCTCGGCGTCGGCGACGACAGTCGCGTCGTTCTCTACGACTCGGCCGGCGGCGGCTGGGCCGCCCGGGTGTGGTGGCTGCTCCGTGTCTTCGGCTTCGAGCGCGCCGGCGTCCTAGACGGCGGCTGGATCGGCTGGGTCGAGGGGGGACGGCCGGTCTCGACGGCTGCCGGCGGGTCCCGGTCGGCCGCCGACCCCGGATCGGAGCCCGCGGCGGCCGCCGACGGAGCCGCCACGAACGGCCCGGAGCCGGCGACGTTCACCCCCGACCCCCGCCCGGAGCTGTTCGCCGATCGGGCGGAGGTCCGTGCGAGCGTCGACGACGAGGACCGACTCCTGCTCAACGCCTTGCGGCCCGTGGACTTCGCGGGGACCGGCCTCGTGAAGTACGGTCGGCCCGGCCGGATCCCCTCCAGCGTCAACCTGCCGGCGGTCGGCGAGGACGCCATCGTCGACCCGGAGAGCCACCGGTACCTGCCCGTTCCCGAGCTCCGGCGTCGGTTCGCAGACGTCGGCGCGTTCGACTGCGACCGGCTCATCGCCTACTGTGGGGGTGCGATCGCCGCCAGCAAGATCGGCCTCGCGGCGACGCTCGTGGGGATCGACGACGTCGCGGTGTACGACGGCTCCCTCGCCGAGTGGGGCGCGAGCTCCCTCCCGATGGAGACTGGTTGAGGGGAGTTCCCCGGGACGGGTCGAGGTGGGCTCTCCGAGACGGGTCGAGGGCCCCGGAAGCTACCCGTCCCGCACGGAAGGGCTCGAACGGCCCTCAGAAGACGATTATCCCAGCTTCGACCGCGAAGTAGACCACGAAGTAGCCGACGAAGGCGACGGCGAGGATCCACTGGCCGACCGAGACGTCCCGGGCGTCGCCCATCGCGGCTTTCACGAGCGGATAGCTGATGATCCCCGCGGCGAGGCCGTTGGCGATCGAGGTCGTAAGCGGCATCACGGTGATCGTCAGTCCGCCGGAGATCGCCCAGGCGGGGTCGGTCCAGTCGACGTCGGCGACCCCCTGTAGCATGATGATTCCGACGACGACCAGCGCGAGGTAGGTCGCGTACTGGGGAATCGAGGACATAAGCGGCACGGCGAGCAACGCGAGTGCGAACATGACCCCGACGGTGAGGGCGGTAAAGCCGGTCCGTCCGCCCTCCTCGATCCCCGTCGAGGACTCGATGTAGGTCGTCACCGTCGAGGTGCCGATCATCGCGCCGACGGTGGTGCCGACGGCGTCGGCCATGAGCGGCTTCTCGGCTTCCGGGAGGTCCCCGTCCTCGTCGAGGAAGCCACCGATCTGGGAGACGCCGATGAGCGTCCCCGCGGTGTCGAAGAAGTCGACGAAAAAGAACGTGAAGACGACGAGTGCGAAGACCAGCGGCTCGTCGCCGATCATTCCCAGCCCCTCGACGAATCCCCAGAACAGCGGCGTGAAGTCGTACTGGGCGCTCGCCGTCGCCTCGGGGGCGAGCACGCCGCGTTCGACGACCCCCGAGAGGGTCAACAGCCAGCCGGCGGCGGCGGTCAGCAGGATGCCGACGATGATCGACCCGCGTACCCCACGGGCGTACAACAGGAGCATGACCAGCAAGCCGGCGAGCGAGAGCGCGGCCACCGGGCTCTCGAGGACGTTTCCGAGGGTGATCAGCGTCGCGTCGTAGGCGACGACGACCTCCATCTCCTGGAGGCCGAGAAAGAGCAAGAAGACGCCGATGCCGGCCCCGACCGAGAACTTCACCGGCTCGGGGAACAACTCGAGGACGTACCGGCGCGCGCCGACGGCCGTCAGGGCGATGAACAACAGCCCCTCGACGAACACCGCGGCGAGGGCGAGCTGCCACGGCACGCCGAGGACGACGACGACGGTGAACGTGAAGAAGGCGTTCAGCCCCATCCCGGGGGCGAGCCCGAACGGCCGGTTGGCGTACAGCGCCATCACGAGGATGGCGACGATCGACGCGACGATCGTCACCACGGCGAGCATCTGGAACACCTCGCCACCGGTGTACTCGGTGCCGTTTATGACGGTCGACTCGGCGGGTGCGCCGGCCTCGTGATCCCAGAGGATCGCGTCGCTCAGGATCGCCGGGTTGACGACGATGATGTACGCCATCGCCAGAAACGTCGTCAGCCCCGCGACGATCTCGGTTCTAAAGTCGGTGTCGTACTCGCGGAATTCGAAGAACTCCGCGACCGTATCCAGCGTCCCCATGTTGGACGGACGAGCATTGATACACCACTGATTTAAGTATATCGGGACGCTTTTGCGACCCACGATGCACGTACGTGTATAACCGTGCGGATCGGCCGGCTCCTCGGGGCCCGAACCGGCAGAATCCGGAGCCGGCCGGCACCCTGGGAGTCCGGGCCGACGGGATCCAAGCGCCGGCCCGGTTCCACGGAGGGTGGCGGTAGCCCGTGGTGTGTGAACAAACGTTTTGGGTCCCCGACGCGTACCGACTGCCCATGAAGTTCGTCATCGTCGGCTACGGCCGGGTCGGCTCGCGGACCGTACGCCTCCTCGTCGAGGAGGGCCACGAGGTCGTCGTCGTCGACGTCGACCCCGAACGGATCGCCCGCGCCGAGGAGGAGGGGTTCGAGGCCGTCCGCGGCGACGGGGGCGACGAGGAGGTCCTCCTCGAGGCGGGGATCGACGGGGCCGACGCGGTCGGCGCGTTCACGCCGGATCTCAACGACAACTTCGCGGCCTGTACGATCGGGGGCCACTACGGCTGTCGGACCATCATGCGGATCGACGAGGACTACCGCGAGGAGATCTACGGGAGGTACGCCGCCGACGTCGACGAGATCGTCTACCCCGAGCGGCTGGGGGCCGCCGCCGCGAAGACCGCGCTACTCGGCGGCGATTTCGACGTCGTCGCCGAGCTCACCGCGAACCTCCAGCTGACCGTCGTCGAGATCGAGGCGGGCTCGCCGGCGGTCGGCAAACGGTTGAGCGAGCTGGCGATGCCCGAGGGCGCCCGGATCTACGCCCACGGCCGCGACCGCGAGGCGTTGACCATCCCGCTGCCGGGAACCCAGCTCGCCGCCGGCGACGAGGTCGCGTTGCTCGCGGAGACGAACGCCGTCGACGAGGTTCGGGCGTTGCTCCGGGCGGCCTGAATCCGGAACCTGCGCGTCGGCCGCGCTGAAAATGGGGGATGGGTGTCCGAAGGGGGATGGGACGGACTCCGTCAGGCGCGCGGTCTGAGGGGGATGGGGAACCGAACCGTCGGGTCCGGTGCGCGCCTGTCCGAACGCTGTCGCGGATCGCCAATAAAGCTACGTCAGACGGACGAATGACGCCGAACGCGGCCACCCTCGCTGGCGGCGGACCGAGCGCGTTCTTCACTCCCGCCGGAGGACGAGGACGTTCTGGTGGACCATCGAGGGCACGAACGCGAACGGGTAGCCGTAGACGTGGAGCTCCTTCGAGGGGTCGTACCAGACCAGGTTCGCCTTCGGGGTCAGCGGCGTCGCGTCGGCGATCGCCCCGGCGAGTTCGGCCGAGAGGAACTGGTAGCTCGAGCCACGGTACATGTCGCCGATGAAGACGACGGCGTAGCCACCCGACACCAGCGCGTCGGCGAACCGGCGGAACTTCCCGGCCATCTCCGCGAGCCAGTCGGCTTTCGACCCCCCGGTCGGCTCCTCTGTGGGCTCTCCGGACCCCTCCCGGAACGGGTCGAGGCTGCTCTCGCGGGTCGCCCGCTCGTTTCTGGTCTGTTCGAGCTCGTCCATGTTCCAGTAGGGGACGTCGGTCAGAAGCAGGTCGACCGAGCCGTCGGGGACCTCCTCGATCAGCTCGAGACAGTCGCCGTGGCGCAGCTCCATCTCCGCGAGCGGGGGCTCATCTCGCTCGCGGCGCTCGGCGTTCTCGAGCGCTACGACCTGCTCGTAGACGTTCACCCAGCGGGCGTTTCGTTCGAAACCGATCGCCTCACGCAGCCCCGTCCCCTCGTGCTCACAGAGGCTCGCCCCGAGTAAGGTGCCCCCGACGCCGGCGAACGGATCGAGCACCGTGTCGCCAGCTTTGCTGAACCGACCGATCAGCTCCGCACAGAGCCGCGGGGGTTTCTGGCCGCCGTGTTCGCTCCGCAGCTCGTGGTGGAGATCCGGCGGATAGCTCTCGGCGATCACCGACTTGGTCGCGTACTTCCACTCCCGGCCGGTGAGGTCGTTGACCCGGTTTCGCTCGTCGTAGATCCCCCGTCCCTCCACGTACGTCTGGTGGTC
>PUPA01000190.1 GCA_003552885.1 Natrialbaceae archaeon | reverse complement strand
GCGGCGCGGTCCCCGAGCCGTTTTACTTCCTCGGGATCGCCTTCCTGTTCGTCCTCGAGTTGCTCAACAGCCGGAGCCGCGGCGTCGTCGGGCTGGCACGGGCGATCGCGTTCACCGCGGTCTACGGCGCGCTGTTCGTCCTCGCGGTCGAAGGCGGCGCCTACCTCTGGGAGAACCCGGAAGTGGCCCTCGAAGGGTACGTCGGCGCGACGGTGCTCGCCGTGGCGCTTGTCGCCTCCGCGCTCGCGTACGTCGCCTACCTGGCCGTTCTGGAGTACGATCGGGGCGGATAACGGGCGTCGCCGGCCGCGGGGCGGGCAGTGCCGACCGCGGGACGGGTATCGCCGATCGCGGGGCGGGTGAGGGTGTCGCCGATCGCGGGACGGATACACACGAGTGTACCGGCCCCGGCCCGTCCAGCCTGCCCAATACACTCGTGTGTAACGGCCTGGAGCGACGGTCGGCAGTCAGCGGAGTCGACAGCCGACGACCGAACGTTGGCGACGGTCGGCCGACGACGACGATAGAACGTTGGCAACCGCTCACCGCGACGGGAGCCGGCCGACGTCCGAGAGGATGGCGGTGGCGGTCTCGGGTCCGCCGGCGCCGCGGCCGCTGTTGTGGAGGCTGCCGGCGTGGCGCGTCTCGATCTGGACGACGTTGCGGGTGCCGGTCACCGCGAGCGCGCCGGTCGCGGGCACGAGCCGCGGGCCGACGCGGACGCCCTCGCGGGTGGCCTCGCCGATGAGCCGGATCGTCCGGCCGTCCTCCGCGGCGAGCTCGAGTGCGCTCGCGGGGATATCGCGGATGCCGTCGACGGCGGCGTCCTCGAGGGTGAACCCGCCGTCGGCGAGCACGTTCGAGAGGATGACGAACTTCAGGGCGGCGTCGATGCCGTCGACGTCGAACGTCGGGTCGGCCTCCGCGACCCCGAGGTCCTGGGCCTCCGCGAGGACGTGATCGAAGCTCAGCCCCTCGGCGGCCATCCGCGTGAGGATGAAGTTCGCCGTGCCGTTGAGCACCCCACGGACGGCGGTGACGGCCGCGGGCGTGCAGTCCTCGATCGTCGAGAGCACCGGGATCGCGCCGCCGACGGTCGCCTCGAAGCGGATCGAGCCCGTGCTCTCGGCTTCGAGTGCCCGCAGTTCGTCGTAGCGTTCGGCGACCGGCCCCTTGTTCGCGAGGACGACGTGTCGGTCGTCCGCGAGCGCCCGCCGGACGTGTGAGAAGCCGGGTTCGGCGTCCCCGAGGGTCGTCGGCGTCGCCTCGACCAGTACGTCGTATGCGGCCTCGAAGACGGCCTCCGGCTCGGCGGCGCCGACGGCGTCGCCGGCGTCCTTCCGTGCCAGCGCGGTCGGGACGTCGACCCCGTCGTCGTCGACGGCCGCCGCCGTCGAGTCGGCGAGCGCGACGACCTCGTGGCCGTAGTCGCCGGCCAGCTCGGCGACCGATCGGCCGACGGCGCCAGCCCCGAGTATCGCGAGACGCATCAGGCCTCACCCCCCGGCAGGGGCTCGACCAACACGAGCCCGCGGTCGTCGGCGATCGCCCGGATCGCCGCGATCGCCCCCTCGCGTCGCTCGGAGGCGACGTCCAGTCGCAGGCGGGCGCTCGCGGTCTCGTCGATCCCGTCGGGAGCCGCAAGCGAGAGGTCGACGACGGTCGCGTCCGCGTCGGCCTCGATCGCCGCGAGCGTCCCCGAGAGATCGGTCTCGACGAGCTCGCCGACGAGCACGACGCTCAGCTGCTCGCCGTACCGCCCCTCGCCGGCTTGCATCACGTTCACGCCCGCCCCCCGGAGGGCGTCGACGATCGTCTCGAACCGGTCCGGGGGCGACTCGAGGTCGATCTCGACGGGGATGTGTCCCCGCGGGGTGACGCTGCCCCGTTCGTGGTGGATGCTCAGGAGGTTCCCCCCGTGGTCGGCGATCGGCCCGAGCGCGCCGAGCAGCTCGCCGGGCTCGTCGACGAGCTCGAGCCGGACCGTGTACGACCGGACGCCGCCGTCGGTCTCGGTCGGCTCGTCGTCGACCGCCTCACTCACCGTCGTCACCTCCGGACCGCAGGTGTCCAGCCGTCATCGTGTCCCGACGTTGGCACGGACGGACATATAGTCGTTCGGAAGTGCCCCGGCCGGGCTCCGGCTCTCGGCCGTTCAGAAGTGACTCTTGCCGGGGTTCGAAGAGCCCCAGTCGCCGCGTCCGCCCTCGGTCCGATCGATCCCCATGATCGACTCGGCCTGCTCCGGCCCGCCGAGTTGCTCGCGCGGGTCCGGCACGCGGACCGTGACGTCCTCGATCTCCTCCCACTCGAGCAACGCGGCCTCGATGTTGCCCGTGGTGACGTCCGAGACCGAACAGCCGCTACAGCCCCCGCCGAGCTCGACGATCACCTCGCCGGTGTCCGGGTCGGCCTTCCGGACCGCGCTCGTCCCTCCGTGCATCTGGATGATCGGCATCTCCCGTCCGAGCCAGCGTTCGACCCGCGCCCGCAGGGAGTCGTCCCCGTCGCTCATACCCGGAGAGTACACCCCCAGCAATGAAAGGCGTTCGGTGACCCACGATCGACCGTTACCGTCCGTCTCGGCGGCCGTGGGGTCGGCCGGCCGGCACGACCCTGCCGTCGCCCCCCGTAAGTCGGGCCGGCGCCGATCACCGGGCCAGCCGCCGCCTGTCGCCGGTGCCCTCGGTGAGCGCGCTGGCGAGTGCGCCCTCGACGACGACGTCGTCCCCGAGCTCGGTGACGGTGATCTGGGGGACGTTCGCGACGATCAACTCGGGGAGCCGCTCGCGGATCGGGTCGACGACCAGCCGTTCGTTGTTGAGCGCGACGGCCCCGCCGAAGGAGATCACGAGCGGGGCGAACGCGTGGACGACGTTGGCGACCCCGATGGCGTTCCAGTGGGCCAGCTGCTCGATCGCGTGGTCGGCGAGGGGGTCCTCGCCGGCCATCGTAAAGACGTCTTCGGCCGCGAACTCGGGGTCCGCGAGGGGCAGCTCGGTCCCGATCGTCGGATCGTCCTCGGCGAGCAGCCGGACGTAGTCGGGGACGTTGCTGCCGGCACAGTAGGCCTCCCAATGACCCGCGATCCCACAGCCACACCGCATCCGGCCCCGGGGATCGACGATCCAGTGGCCGACCTCGCCGGCGTTGCCGTCCCAGCCCCCGAGGATCGTCCCGTCACAGCAGACGCCGGCGCCGATGCCCGAGGAGATGGTCACGTAAGCCATGTCGTCGGGGTTGCGGTCGGCGTGGAACCGCTCGCCGATGACGCCGGCGTTCGTGTCGTTGTGGAGGTAGACCGCCCGGGAGTCGACGAGCCGACGGATCGGGCCACGCAGGGGGATCCGATCCACCGTGTCGGGGAGGTTCGCGGGGTCGATCACCGTCCCCTCGACCATGTCGAACGGGCCGATCGAGGCCACCCCCACCGCCCGGAGCGCCTCGGGGTCGATCCCGGCGTCCCGGCAGGCTTCTCTGAGCGTCGAGAGGACCGCCTCGGTGACGTCTATCCCCCGCGGTCCCTGCGGCGTCGGCCGGCGGCTCTCGCCGATTCGCCCCCCGTCGGCGCCGGCGACGATCGCCCGGAGGTTGCTCGCCCCGAGGTCGACGCCCGCGTAGTGGGCCATGTGACGATGGCAACGCCGCCGAGACATAAAACGCTCCGTTCCGGCGGAATCGTCGACGCCGACCGGGTCGACGGACGGCGGGACCCAAACCGTTTCGGGGGCCGGCGGCGAACGTCGACCGATGACGCTCGAGCCCTCACTCGAGGCGACCGTCGACGGCGACGTCCGGTTTCGCTTCACCGTCACGAACGCCGGCAGCGATCCGGTCCGTGTGACCTTCCGGAGCGGGCTGCGGGCCGACCTCGTGGTCTACGAGGACGGGGACCTCCGCTGGCGGTGGAGCGACGGCCGCGCGTTCACCCAGGCCGTAGAGACGGAGCGACTGGAGCCGGGCGGACGGATCGAACGGGAGTTCCGCTGGCCGGAGCCTCCCGACGGGACGTTTCGTGCCCGGGCGACCCTCGAAGGCGAGCCGACCGCGGCGGCGACGGCGACGGTCACGACGGGGGAATAGCACCGACCGGACGTCGGTGGCTACTACCACTCACTCGACGAGCTCGCTGTCCCGGACGTACGTCACCGGACAGGGGGCCGACCCCATCACCTCCTGGGAGGTCGAGCCGTACACCGCCTTGCCGGCCGCCGAACGGCGCCGGCCGCCGACGACGATCCGGTCGGCGTCGACCCCCTCCGCCAGCTCGACGACCGCCGGCCCCGCCTCGCCGACGGCACCCCGGACCTCGACGTCGGCGCCGGCCGTCTCGAGGCGCTCTCTCAGCTCGGGGACGGGCGTCCGGCGGGCGGCGACCTCGTCGGGGTCGACGTCCTCGACACGTGCCTCGAAACCGAGGCTCTCACGGAACCCCTCGTACTCCGTCCCGGTGAACGCGTGGACGACGACGACGGTCGCCCCGAGCGGTGTCGCCACCTCGGCGGTGGCGTCCGCGAGCGCCCCGACCCGAACCGCGTCGATCGGTCCGACGGCGACCACGATCGTATCGATTGCCATGTCGGATACGCCACGTCACCGGACGTAAGCGTTGGCGTCGACACAAATATCCCGCCGACCGGGCCCCGTCACTCCCCGTGGTCGGCCCTGACGAACGTCGTCGGACACGGCGCCGAGAGCAACACCGACTGTGGGGTCGAGCCGAACATCGCCTTGCCCGCCGGCGACCGGCGCCGACCGCCGACGACGACCCGATCGGCGTCGATCCCCTCCGCGAGGTCGACGATCGCCTCGCCGCGGTCGCCGACGACGCCCCGGATCTCGACGTCGACGCCGGCCCCCTCGAGGCGGTCGACGACCGTCCGGATGGCCGTGTGGCGGGCGGCCACCGTGTCGGCGTCGACGTCGGCGGCGAACTCGAGTCTGGAGCGAACGTCGTCGAACTCCTCGTCGGTGAACGCACGGACGACTACGACGGGCGCGTCGGCGGGGACGGCCACGTCGATCACGGACGACGCGAGGACGTCGAGGCGGTCGTCGTCCTCCGAGACGACTCCGAGTAGGATCTTCCCTATCGCCATACCGGAGCTCGGAGACGGGGTACCGTATATCCGGCGGATCTCCGACGGCCAGTCGCCGGCTCGATATATTTCGTCCGACAGGATAATTATCAGAACTGGTAACGGGGCGGTGAGTTTTTTGAACGTGGGCTCACTGGTCGGAGCTGATGGCTATCGACGAGGCCGACGGCTCCGACGGGGGAGAGTTCTCGGTCGACGCCGAAACACGGGCGTCCGTCGAGGGGCCGGTCCGCGTCGGGGAGTACACCTGGGCCGAGTTTCTGACGGAGTTCGGGTACGGAGACGAGGTCGAGGAGCTGTACCCCGACGGGACGGCGGGCACCGACGAACCCCTCGGACTCGAGACCGACGAAGGGATCGGCCCGACGGTCCCCTCCGGAGAGGACTGGGAGCGGGTTTCGTTCGATCCGACGCCGTATCTCGGATACCACCCGGACGAGCTTCCCGAGCTGTTGTCCGAGACGTTCGTCCCGAACGCGAACGTGCTGTGGGACCGGTTTCTGGAGTACGTCGATCCCGAGACGACGCCGGTAACCAAGGGCGTCTACACCTGGGAACACTACAAGTGGGAGTACTACTACGAGGAAGACGGCTCCCGACCCCGGGACGGCGACGGCGAGATCGACCGTTTCGATCCGGAGGAGGCACTCGGCTTCGATCCCGACCGGATCGAGGAGGCCCTCTACGTCGGCAACGACGCCGCGATGATACTCGACGACGTGGTCGACGAACGGACGGTGAACGTCCAGGAGGACCTCGAGGAAGACGAGTTCTTCTCGACGGCCGACGACCACACCACGGTGACGAACCGGTACGACCTGGAAAAGGCCGTCCCGATGGGCAAGAAAGGCTACTTCCGGGAGGTCGAGCGCTACTGGGTGAACAAACCCTACGCCTTCGTGATCGTCTTTCACTCCGAGAAGGAAAACGAGAAGAAATACTACGTGGTCGAGCCGTACCTGACCGAGATCGAATCCGAGCTCAAGTCGTTTCTCTCGGGGAAACTCCGGACCGCGATCAAGTACTCCGACGACGGGATCAAACGGAGCAAGGAGGTCGACGCCAAACGGGAGGTCATAGAGGAGGAAGCCCGCCGGCTGATGAAGCGGTACGACCTCTACGAGAAGGGAAGCGCCAGCGCCGAAGCCGGCATCGTCGAGACGATCAGGACCCTCCTCGACGACGACGAACTCGAAGACGAGGAGGGCCAGCTCGCGGGGATCGAGGCCCGTCCGGAGCCGGTGTTGCTGGCCGAGGACGCGAACACGCTGAACGACTACCAGGTCGAGAAGCTGCTGTATCAGCTCGGACGCGACTTCATCGGCTACGAGCGGATCGACGCGATCAAACACGACATCAACGTCGAGGACATCTCCTGTGACGGCTACAACTCGCCCGTCTTCGTCTACCACTCCGAGTACGAGCAGGTGATCACGAACGTCTACCACGGCGAAGGCGAGCTCGACGAGTTCGTGGTCAAACTCGCCCAGCGGTCGGGCAAGGGGATCAGCAAGCGTCTGCCACAGGTCGACGCCACCCTCCCGGACGGCTCCCGTGCCCAGCTGACCCTCGGCCGGGAGGTCTCAGACCACGGCACCAACTACACGATCCGACAGTTCAAAGACGTCCCCTTCACCCCGATCGATCTCATCAACTGGAACACGTTCAGCCTCGACGAGATGGCGTTTCTCTGGCTCGCGATCGAGAACAACAAGAGCCTGATCTTCGCCGGGGGCACCGCGAGTGGGAAGACGACCAGCCTGAACGCGGTCTCGCTTTTCATCCCCTCTAACACCAAGATCGTCTCGATCGAGGACACCCGGGAGGTCGAACTCCCCCAGCGCAACTGGATCGCGAGCGTGACCCGGCCGGCGTTCTCCGACGACGCCCAGGGGGACGTCGACGAGTTCGACCTGCTCGAAGCCGCCCTCCGACAGCGTCCCGACTACATCGTGATGGGTGAGATCCGCGGGGAAGAGGGCCGGACCCTGTTCCAGGTGATGTCGACTGGCCACACCACCTACACCACGTTCCACGCCGACTCCGTCGACGAGGTGCTCAAACGGTTTACGACCGATCCGATCAACGTCTCGAAGACGATGTTCACGGCGCTCGATCTCGTCTCGATCCAGACTCAGACGAGAGTCCAGGGTCGGAAGGTCCGCCGGAACAAGTCCTTAACGGAGATCAACCACTACGAGGCAGAAAACGACGAGATCAACGTCCAGGACGTCTACCAGTGGCAAGCCGAGACCGACGAGTACCTCAAGATGGGTGACTCGAACACCCTAGAGGAGATCAAGTTCGACCGCGGCTGGAGCGACGAGAAACTCGAAGCCGAGCTCCAGAAACGACGGGTCATCATCGCGTACCTCATCGAACGGGAGCTGAACACGTACGCGGAGGTGGCCGCGACGGTCCAGGCGTTCATCAACGACCCCGAGACGATCCTCACGTTGATCGCAAACGGCCAGCTCGAGGCGAGCCTCGAGGACCTCCGGGAGATGGAGAGCGTCCTGATCGACGTCGACCCCGAGAAAGAGGAGCTGGTTCCCCGGCCAGACCCGACCGACGAGACGTACAACCTCGCAGTCGACATCCTAGAGCGCGCCGAGGAGTCGCTGTTCGAGGAGTACCGTGGGAAGACCCCGAGCGGGCTCGCGAGCGCCCTCGCGGGCGTCGAAGAGGCCGGACCGGTCGAGGTCGACCGGCCGGATCCGGAGGAGTTCGAGTTCGGCGGCGACCTCGACGAGGACGCCGACGACGGGGCGTGGGACCTCGGCGACGGCACGACGTTCGGCCCCGAGGACGGTCTCGGCGAGGCCCCAGCGTGGCTCGAGGACGACGGCTTCGAGGTCGGTCCCGGCGACGGGACTGCCGGAGGGGAGAGGACGGCCGAGACCACAGGGGAGAAAGAGGGCCGCGAAGCCGAGCCGGAGGCCGCGACGGCGGCCACAGAAGGTGACGGAGAGGCCACTGAGGGCGACGGGGAGGCCACGGAAGGCGACGGGGAGGCCACGGAAGGCGACGGAGAGGCCACGGCCCGTCCCGAACTGGAGGCGGCGCCGACCGGTGACGGCGCCGCCGCGGACGTGCCGGAGCTCGAGGCCGCCCCGGGGGGCGACGGGGCGGCCACCGACGACGGCGAACCGGCCCCTGAAGGACCTCCCGCCGGGGGGTTCGAGCCGGCGATCGAGGGACACTCCCCGGACGCCGGGGTGGGAGGAGACGCGACGCCGGGTGGGCCCTCGGAGACGCCGGAGGGGAGCCAGAGCGCCCCGAGTCCGGACGAAGACGGTGCCTCGAGACCGCCCGAGGGGGCGGCCACGGACGACGGCCGCGACCGGGACGGCGTCGGGACGCGCACAGAGGACGTAGGCGAGAGCCCTCAAGAGGGCACGGAGCCGCCGATCGGCGACGAGGCGGAGTTCGACGCGTTCTTCCCCGACCGGGATCTCGAGTCGATATTCGGGGACGGGCCTGACCCGGCGGAGACGGGAGAGGGCCGCGAAGCCGGACCGGGGGCGGCCGACGACGGCGGGCGGCCGTCCGACGCCCCCTCCGACGACGAGGGCTCGTTGTTCGACGACGAGGAGTCCCCGTCCGGCGACGACGGGGGCTCGCTGTTCGGCGACGAGGGGAGCCCGTTCGGCGACGGCGAGGAGTCCCCGTTCGGTGACGACGAAGAGTCCCTGTTCGGCGACGAAGAGTCCCTGTTCGGCGACGAAGAGTCCCTGTTCGGCGACGGCGAGGAGTCACCGTTCGGAGACGACGGGGGCCCGTTCGGAGACGACGAGGAGTCCCCGTTCGGCGACGACCCGTCGACTGCCGACGATCCGTGGGCCGAAGATGGAGACGACCGGACCGGAAGTGGGGACGACCGAACCGGTGACGAAGACGACCGAACCGGTGACGAGGAGACATGAGTCTGGAGCTCCCGGACGGACCCGGCGGCGGGCTGACGACCGGATCGGACCTGCTCGGCGAGCGGTTTTACCCCCTCTACGAGCGGCTGTTCGACGAGGACGGTGGCTTCGTCAACGACCTCGAGACGAAACTCGCCCAGGCGCGGATGACCGACACCGTCGAGATGTACGTCTCGCGTGCACTCGGGATCGGCGTCGTCGCCGGCCTGTCGTTGTGGCTGTTCGGGCTCGTG
>PUPA01000197.1 GCA_003552885.1 Natrialbaceae archaeon | reverse complement strand
TCGTGGGAACCGCCGTCGTGGTCGTGACCACCGGCGTCGTGACCCCCACTTTCGATCCCGTCCTGGCCGGTTTCGGCCCCGTCACGTCCGTCGCCCGCCGTGTCCTCGACGGCTCGTTTCCATCCGGCCGACCTCCCGACGGCCTCGCGGTCGAACCGGCCGGTCGCGAGGAGCCGGCCGGGCTCGATCCGGCCGTACTCCGTCGTCACGAGCTCCGCACGCGGCTGGAGCCCCTCGAGCAGTGCGATCACCGTCTCGCGCTCGTCGGCGCTCACGAGATCACACTTGTTCACGACGAGCAGGTCACAGAACTCGACCTGCTCGAGCCAGAGGTCGGCGAGCGGCTTCGAGCCGTCCTCCTCCGGCCCCGTCCGGCCCGGCTCACTCTCCCCGGCGAAGGCGTCGTAGAACGCCCGCGCGTCGACGACCGTGACGAGCGTGTCGAGCTCGTAGGGACCACCGGCGGGGCCGCGGACGAACGTCCGGGCGATCGGCTCGGGCTCGCTCACCCCGGAGGCCTCGACGACGAGCGCGTCGAACTCGTGGCGTTTCCAGAGCTCGATCACCGACCTGGAGAGCTCATCACCCAGCCCACAACAGATACAGCCGTTCTTCAGGGCGAGCACCTCGCCGCCGCCGAGTTCCGTCCGGGCGGTCACCAGGTCGGCGTCGACGTTCACCGCGCCGACGTCGTTGACCACGACGGCGACCTCCCGACTCGCGTCCTCGAGCAGCCGCGTCAGCAGGGTGGTCTTGCCCGCGCCGAGCCCGCCACAGAGCACCGTCACCGGAACCATCTAGTCGTCCGCGAGCGCGAGTTCACGTGACCCTTTCGGTTCGAACGGGTCGGGATAGGTCTCCCAGTCGTCGGCCATCTCGGCGTCGGTCAGCAGACAGTCGTCGAGGCGCGCGATCAGTGCGTCGCCGTCGAACTCCCGGCCGATGAACACGAGCCGGGTGAGTCGGTCGCCCCACCGATCGTCCCAGTCCTCCCGGAGCCCCGGCCGGGCGGCGAAGTACCGCTCGCGTTCGGCCTCCGGCAAGGTCGCGAGCCAGTTGCCCGACGGGCCGGCCCGGACCGAGCTCCCGGCCTTGTTCAGCCCCATCGCGACGTCCTCCCGGCCGGCGCTCCAGAAAAAGCCCTTCGCACGGATCAGCTCGGCCGGCAGCTCCGTGAGGAGGTCGGCGATCCGTTCGGGCCGGAACGGCCGTCGGCGCTCGTAGGTGAACGAGGTGACGCCGTGTTCCTCCAGTGGGTCGTGGTGGTGGTCGTGTTTGAGCTCGTGTTTCCAGCCCGCGGAGGCCTGTGCCTCCTCGAAGTCGAACCGGCCGGTGCCGAGGATCTCGGCGGGGTCGACGTCGCCGTGGACGGTCCGGACGATCTTCGCCCGGGGCTGGAGCCGTCCGAGCACGGCCTCGATCTCCGCGAGGGCGTCCTCGGGAACGAGGTCACACTTGTTGAGTACGAGCACGTCACAGAACTCTATCTGATCGATCAACGCCTCCTCGGGGACGCGTCCGGCCTCGGCTTTCGGGGGTCCGTCGACGAGTTCGGCGCCGCCGTCGAACGACTCGTAGAAGCCGTGGGCGTCGACGACGGTCACCATCGTGTCGAGCGCGTAGGTGTCCGTCGGATCGAACGACGCCTCCTCGAAGCCGAGTGCGAACGTCTGGGCGACGGGGATCGGCTCGGAGATGCCCGAGGACTCGACGAGCAGGTAGTCGAACGCACGACGATCCGCGAGCCGGCCGACTTCGTCCAGCATATCCCCTCGCAGCCGACAGCAGATACAGCCGTTCGAGAGCTCGATGATCTCCTCGTCGCCGCCCAGATCGGTCCGATCGGCGACGTTCTCGGCGTCGACGTTCACCTCGCCCATGTCGTTGACGACGACGGCGACGTCGAGGCCGTGGTCGGCGGTCAGTACGTGGTTGAGCGTCGTGGTCTTTCCCGCACCGAGACTCCCGCTCAGCACCGTCACCGGGATTCGACCGTCTAGCATAGTCGAGGTTAGTATGATCCGTACCCCCTTCAATGTTAGTAATTACTACTCAGCGATACCGTAATAACAAAATCTACTACGGAGGAGGTCGACGGGACGGTATGCCCGTCGTCAGCGTCTCGATGCCCGAACGGCTCGTCGAACGGCTCGACGAGTTCGTCGAGAATCACGGCTACTCCGGTCGGAGCGAGCTCCTCAGACGGAGCAGCAGGCGGCTGCTCTCGGAGTCCGACGACGTGGAGCCACGCCGGCTCGCCGGCGTCGTCACGGTCGGCTACCGGTACGGGACGGGCGAGGTCGAACGCGAGGTCGCGGCCCTCCGCCGCGAGTTCGAGCAGACGGTCACTGCGAGCCGCCACGTCCACGTCGCCGGCTGCTGTGTCGACGTACTGGTCGTCGAGGGCGAACGTCCGGAGCTCGCGGCGCTCGTCCGTCGGGGACGGTCGATCGAGGGCGTCGGCTCGGTCGACGGCTCGTTCGCGGTCCTCGAACCCCGGTGAGCGAACCGACGGCGTCTCCCGGCCGACGGCCGCGTCTCAGACGACTTTTGAGGGGCGACCCCGTAGGGGTCCCATGCTCCTCGTTCGCGGCCGCGCCGGAGGGACCGAGCTCACCGGGACCGTCTACGAGCGCGGCGAAGAGGCCCCCCAATTCAGCGGCGCACCCGACGGCGAGGCCCCCTACGTCTGGATCTGCGATGAGTTCTACGAGGTCGACAGCGGCGGGTCGCGACTCGAGCTCGGCGATCGGGAGATCAGAGTCGCGTTCGAGTCGCCGATGCCACGTGGGTTCGACACGCGCGAGCAGGCGCTCTCGGCGGCGAAAGAGCACGTCAGAACCCAGTTCGCCCGGATCGGCGTCGAGCCGGGGGACGTCGAGCTCGTCGTCGAGAAGGTCCACGAGTGACAGCTCCCCGCGACGCCGACCGGAGATATATACGTTCCCGGACCGTGCTAGACCACGATAACGGTGATTACAGCCCGTCCGACCGGTCTCCCCGTCCGGGTCACGTCCCCCGGACCCTCCCCCGGGGGACGTGTGGCGCCCGGAGCTCACCCTCGAGGGCGTGTGGTCCCCGGGGCTCCTCTCCGGCGCTGCTCGATTCCCGAAGTTCCGCCGGCCCTCCCCGAAATACCGCCGACCCTCCCCGAGCCCCGGGAGCGACCGACACCCCTCGGGAGCCCCCGGGCGGGACGAAGAGTCGTCGGCCGACCACGACGACGTCACCATCTCCAGCTACCATGACCGACGCAGACGCGACGACGGCGACGACCGTCGGCACGCCGGAACCGCTCCCGATCGACGACGCCGCCGACGTCTGTGCGGACGTGACGGCGAACGTCGGCCGAGTGATCGTCGGCAACGGAGAGACCGTCGAGCACGTCGTCACCACGATCCTCGCCCGGGGACACGTCCTGCTCGAGGACGTCCCCGGCGTGGGGAAGACGATGCTCGCCCGGTCGATCGCCCGGTCGATCGACTGTGAGTTCAGCCGGGTCCAGTTCACCCCCGACCTGCTCCCCTCGGACGTGACCGGAGTGAACGTGTTCAATCGCAAGAGCCGCGAGTTCGAGTTCCAGCCCGGTCCCGTCTTCGGCAACGTCGTGCTCGCAGACGAGATCAACCGCGCGCCGCCGAAGAGCCAGGCCGCGATGCTCGAGGCGATGGAGGAAGGGCAGGTGACCGTCGACGGCGAGAGTCGCCCACTCCCCGAGCCGTTCGCCGTGATCGCGACACAGAACGCCGTCGAACCCGAACGGACCTACGAGCTGCCGTTCGCCGAGGTCGACCGGTTCACGAAGAAACTCGAGCTGGGCTACCCCGAGCCGGAGGAGGAGTCAGAGGTCCTCGCCCGGACGGTCGGCCACCACCCGATCGAGCGCCTGGAGGCGGTGACCGACCTCGAGACGATCGTGCGGGCACGGGAGACGGTCGCGGCCGTCACGGTCAACGAGCCCGTCCGGGAGTACGCCACCCGGCTGTCGAACTACACCCGCGAGCACGCCCGGATCGGCGCCAGTCCCCGGGGGACGATCGCGCTCCTTCGGGCCGCCGCCGCCCGGGCGACCCTCGATGGACGGGAGTACGTCGTTCCGGACGACGTCCGCCGCGAGGCGCCGGTCGTCCTCGCCCACCGGGTACGAACGGACGACCACCGCCACGGCGGTGCCGACGTCGTCGCCGACGCCCTCGATCACGTGCCGGTAGAATGAGGCTCACGAGACGCGGCTGGTGTGTGCTCGGGCTCGTCGCGGTGAGCGTCGCGCTGGCGTGGCTCTCCGGACCGCGGTCGCTGAACGCGGTCGTCGGTCCGCTCGTCGTCGCGCTGGCCGCCGGCGCTCTCACGACCCGTCGAGCCGGGCGTCCGACGGTCGACAGGGAGCCGATCGCGGCCGGCACCGTCGGCGAGCGTCGGACGGTCCGCGTTCGGTTCGGGGTGGAGACGCCGGTCGCGGCGACGGTCACGGACGCGGTCGGGGAGGGGCTGGTCGCCGACGGGGCGGTCGCCGAGACGACCCTGACCGGCGAGGGCCACCGTTACGAGATCGACCTCGAACGCCGCGGGATCCACGAGGTCGGCCCGGTGACGGTCACGGTGACCGACGTGCTCGGGCTGGTCGAGCGACGCTTTCGGTACGAGGATCGCGAGACGGTGACCGTCTACCCGTCGACCGACGAGCTCCGCGGGGAGGCGGACGCGGTCCGGCGGCTCGAGGGTGTCGGTGTGGCCGAGAACCGCGAGGAGTTCGACCACCTGCGGGAGTACGAGCGCGGGGACGCCTTGCGTGACGTCCACTGGAAGTCGGCGGCCAAACGCCCCGACGCCGAGCTCGTCGTCAAGGAGTTCGCGGGTGGGGGCGAGCAGGGAGCCGTCGGGGTGGTCGCGACCGGCGTGAGGGGGCGTTCAGACGAGCTGGCCCGGGCGACCGCGAGCGTGACGCGGTTTCTGCTCGAGGCCGGCCGCCCGGTCGAGCTGACGACCGCCGACGGCCGGGACTCCGCCGGGTCGCCACTCGACGGACGACGGCTGCTCGAGTTGCTCGCCGTCCTCGGGCCGGGAGAGGTCGACGAGGAGGCCCTCGGGGGCGCCGACGTGACGGTTCGAGCCGGTCGGGACGGGATCGTCGTCGAGATAGAGGGCGTCGCGATACCGTACGATCGCCTCCGGGGGCGGGCGGACGAGCCCCGGGAGGTGGTCGCGTGAGCCTCGCGGGCGACCGGGGGACGGACGCCGGCGCTGGCGGCCGGCTCCGGGCGGTGGGCCGTCGCGTCGGCTCGGCTCAGCTCCCGGCGGAGCCGTTTCGGCTCGGGGCGCTGGCGGGCGTCCTCGCGCTGACGGGCGCGTACGTGAGCGTCCTCTACGGGGTCGTCGCGGTCGTCGGCGGCCGGGGGGCGCTGCTCGCGCTCGTGGCCGTGAGCCTGCTCTCGGCGACGGTGTTCGCGCGGGCGATCGCTCCGCGGACGGCGACCGCACTCGCGGCCGCCGTCGCCGCGGTCGGATTCGCTCACTACCTCGCCTCGGCCGGCACTGGCGTCGGTGCCGCCGTCGCGACCGCCGACGAGCTGCTCGCCGACTCGGTCGCGCTCGCGATGGGGCTGCCGGTGTTGCGGATGATCGACGCGGGCACCTGGGCGCTCGGCTTCGCCCCCGCCCCCGCCTTCCTCTCGTGGTATCTCGCGGTCCGTCGACGTTACGCCCTGAGCGTCCTTCCCGCGGGCGGAGCGCTGTTTTTCCTCGTGCTCACCGGCGACGCTGGCATCCCGATCACGCTGGCCGGCGTCGGCGGCGCGGTCGGCGCCGTCGGGCTCGGGGAACTCGAGCGCCGGGAGGGCACCGTCGGCCAGCTCGACGCCCTGACGGTGCTCTTTTCGGTGGCGCTCGTGCTCTCGATGACCGTGACGCTCGTCCCGGCCGGGGCAGCGAGCCCGACGTTCCTCGTCGAGGGCGACGAGGGGAGCCTCGAGTCGACGCTCGACACCGCCCCCGAGCGGTCGGGGATCACCGGGAGCGTCGACCTCTCCCCGGAGGTCCGGTTCACCGTCACGAGCGAGGAACGTTCTTACTGGCGCACCGGCGTCTACGACCGGTTCACCGGCGACGAGTGGATCAGAACCGGCGACGATCGGCCGTACGAGGGAGGTATCGAGCCGCCACCGGGCGAGTACGACCGGGTCGCACAGACGGTCCGGATGGCCGGCGGAGCCGGGGTGATGCCCGCCGCCGCCCAGCCGATCGCCGTCGAGGGCGAGGCGACGGAGAACACGCTCGTGACGAGCCACGGGGGGATCACCCCCGAGGAGCCGATGATCGAAAACGACACCTACAACGTCGAGAGCGCCGTCGTCGACCCATCCGGAGGGGCACTCCGGGAGGCCGGCACGGAGTACCCCGAAGACGTCGAGAGGCGACACCTCCAGACGCCCGAGAGCCTCTCGACGGAGTTCGAGGCGTACACCGCTGAGGTGACCGCCGACGCCGAGAACCCCTACGAGACGGCCGAGGCGATCGAGCGCTACCTCCGGACGTCGAAGAGCTACTCCCTCGAAGTCGATCGCCCCTCGGGCAACGTCGCCGAGGAGTTCCTCCTCGAGATGGACGAGGGCTACTGTGTCTACTTCGCGACGACGATGGTCCAGATGCTCCGGGCCGAGGACGTCCCGGCGCGCTACGCCGTCGGCTACACCAGCGGCCAGGAGGTCGACGACGGGGAGTACGTCGTCCGCGGGCTCGACGCCCACGCCTGGGTCGAGGTCTACTTCCCGGGTCACGGCTGGGTCGAGTTCGAGCCCACCCCCGGGGACCGCGACGACGTCCACGCCGAGCGCCTCGAGGAGGCCCGCGACGATGGGCAAGAGGACGTCGACGTGGCGGGGAGCGAGGAGGTCCCGATCGAGGAGGGATCGGAACCCGAAAACGAGACCGACGAGGAGCTGACCGAGACGGAGCCCCCAGCCGAGGAGACGCCGCTCGAAAACGAGACCGGCGAGGCCGGGGAGATCGACCCCGAAGAGGAGATCGCTCCCGGTCCGAACGGTGCTCCCACGGAGGGCGTCGAGGAGGGGCTGGCCGACCGGCTGACCGCCGAGGCCGCGATCCTCGCGCTCGCGATCGTCGTCGGCGCCGTCGCCGGCGCACGCCACGGCGGCGTCGTCGACCGGGCGGGCCGGGCGCGGACGCTGCGCTGGCAGCGGTCGACCGGGGAGCCGGCGAGGGACGTCGAACGCGCCTACCGTCGTCTCGAGCTGTTGCTCGAGACCGACGTTCGCGGGCGGGCCCGCTCGGAGTCCGTGCGGGCGTACCTCTCCTCGCCCGCGGTCGAGTCGGTCGGCGACGACCGGATCGACCGGCTCGGGGCGCTCTACGAGCGGGCGATCCACGGCGACGGCGTCGAGCCGGCGGAGGCCGTCGAGGCCATCGAACTCGTCGACGAGCTCGTCGCCGAACGCACGCGGATCGTCGGTCGGCTCCGGCGTTGAGGGGGGCTTTCGGCCCCGATCTGCGCCCCGGCACGTTTAACTACCCCTGTCGTGTACGTCCCCCTAGGTAATGTCGGCAGAAGTCTGCTCGACGTGCGGGCTCCCGGACGAGCTTTGCGTCTGTGAGGACGTGGCCAAGGGACAACAGCAGCTCAACATCCGCATCGACGAGCGAAGGTACGGCAAGGAGGTAACGGTCATCGAGGGGTTCGATCCGCGGGACGTGGATCTCGACAGCCTCTCGTCGGATCTGAAATCGAAGTTCGCCTGCGGTGGCACCGTCGAGGACAGCCACATCGAACTCCAGGGGAACCACCGGGGTCGCATCGAGGACTTCCTCCGGGAACGCGGCTTCAACGTCGCCTGAGCCGTAATGGGCTGTTGACCTCCTCCCGCGCCTGAAGACGCGGGAATCCCACCACGGGATTTCAGGCCGAGTGTGGCCCTCTGGTTTCAAGACGCATACGTCCCAAGCGTCTCCTGCTGGGTTTCAGCATCCGATTGGGTGTCTTGTGGGGCGGTCAAACGCCCCCCATCCTCAGCCGAGTCATTGCCATCCGTGTGTTCTCTTGGACGGCTCTCTCCACTGAGGTAGCGATCTGCGATATTTATCGCGCCGTTCACGTCCGCTTGGTACTCGTCCATCCAGCAAGCGTCGTTCGTACACTTGAACGTCGCCTGTCGTGGGCGGTATCCTACCTCACCGCAAGCGTGGCACTCCTTCGACGTGTTGCGCGGGTTCACCGTCTCGACGGGGATACCCTTCTCGACGGCCTTGTACCGTATCTGCGCGTGGAGTTTGGCGAACCCCCATCCGTGGAGACGCCGGTTCATGAACTCACCATAGTCCATCGACTCCCGTATGTACGTCAGGTCTTCCAGAACAAGAACGGGGTTCTCGACGGATTCAGCGTACTGCACGACTTCGCGGGTGACGCGGTGGAACACGTCGTCTATCTGTCTCCATACGTCGTCCCCAAAGGACTCCGCGATACGCTCGCTTCCGCGCGTCTGAAGTCGGCGCTTGGCGGTGAAGTAGGTCTTGCGGAGCCGACGAACGGTCTTGCCTTCGTCGGCCCATAGTTCGGGCGCGGTCGGGGACCCGTGGTCGTCGCGGTGACACACCGTGACGAGTGACGCTTCCCCGATGTCCACTCCGATAGGCGTCCGCTCTTCAGCGGGCACCCCGGAGCGTTCCTCCACGTCACGAGTGGCGGTGACGTGGAGATACCACGTCCCGTCCCGCTCAAACAGCCGGCTCTCGCCCATCGTGGCGTCTCCTGCGTTCAACGCTTCCAGCCAACCCCGCTGTTCGGGATTCGGTTGTGCTGGCATCCAGAGGTCGTAGTCCTCATGGTGTGGGATTTTGACGTACCACTCGATGGCGTTCTCGGGTTTGTGGTCGAGCCGTAGCCCCTCGTTGGTGAATCGGACAGGGTGGTCGTCGTGAAGTTCGCCCGCGTTGTATGTCGTCGTGAGTTGCGGGACGTACTTCTTGAGGGCGTTCTTCGCGTAACCGCTCAGGTCGTAGTTGATCACCACGTCGTTCGCTTCGGTCTGTGTGGTGCATCCGGCATCGAACGCATCCTGAAGGGCGTGCTGGTAGGCTTCTCGCGTCTCACGGAGTTTCCGCCGTTTGTGCGCGTTCGGGTCCACAAGTTTGAGTTCGAGCGTCTTCGTGAGTTCGGTCACGAATCCCCCTCCTTGTGTTGCTGGATGTAGTTCTCGACAGTCTCACTCGAAACGTGTCCGGCGGTCCCTGCGTAGTATCCTCGTGCCCATCCGATTTTCTCGCCGTCGTGGTCGGCATATCGGTGGTTATACTTGCGCGAGGAGATGCCCTTGAACCAGTTGGCGAGTAGCGCCGGCTCGTTCTTCGGCGGACTACTGACGAACAGATGAACGTGGTCGGGCTGTAC
>PUPA01000147.1 GCA_003552885.1 Natrialbaceae archaeon | reverse complement strand
GTTTATTATCGCACGACCGCCAGGAGGTACCGTGCCCGAACCCGTCGAGAGGAGCGACCCGGAAGGGGTCGACTACGGCTGGGTGATGCAGACGACGTTTCTCGTGACGATCCTCCTCGGTGCGCCGCTCGTCGCCGTGCTCTCGACGGGCGTCGAGCTGTCGACTTGGGGGGATCGGGCGGGATTCGCGATCCGGGTCGGCGCAGTTGTCTGGTTTCTGACGGCTATCGGCGTCTTCGTTTACGCGAGGCACACGCGAAGCTGAGGCCCTGGATCAGCGAGCACCGCCCTCGACCAGCGAGCACCGCCCTCGACCAGCGAGCACCGCCGGTTCGAGTCGCGTGACGGTTCGGCCGGCGGCACTATCCGTGGGGCGTGATACTCACGATAGAGACACTTTATCTATCTCGAGTGCGTCCGACCAGCCATGGTCGACCTGGTCACGATCGGACTCGTCCTCGGCGGCGCGGTGTTGTTGTTCGCCGGAGCCGCCCTCTCGGTGTACGGCGTCGTCGTCCTGGGTGGCATCGTCGGCGGCGGCGCGGGCTACCTGCTGGCGCCGACCGTCGGCGCCGCGCTGGGCGTCGAGGGTGTGATCGCGAGCGCTGTTGCCGTGGCCGTCGGCGGGCTCGTCGGCGTCGGGCTCGGCTACGCGTTGCTCTCGGCGGCCGTCGCGGTCATCAGCTTCGTCGTCGGCACTTTCCTCGGGGCGACCGCCATCGCGCCCGTGGTCGTCGACGGCGCCTGGTACCTCGAGGTCGGCTTCGCCCTGGCGGTCGGCATCGCGGCGGCGTTTCTCGGCCTCGTTCTGACCCGGACGGCGATGGTCGTCGTCACGGCGGTCGTCGGCGCCGCCTTCGCGTCGACGTCGCTGACGGTCGCGGAGTTCCAGGCCGCACAGGCGTCGGTGAGCGTCGAGCCGCTGCTTTTCGACGTCTACTCGCCGGTGTACCTCGGGCTCGTCGCCCTCGGAATCCTCGCACAGTACGGGCTCGTCAAACTCGGCTACGTCCGCCGGATCGCGGCGATTCTCCCCGGCGGCCGGATGCTCCCCGAGCGGGGCGGGGAGTCGACCTGAGACACCCCGGGTGCCGAGGGCGACCGGAGGAGCGACCCACTCACCCGTTAGCCGAGGTGCTCAGGCGTCTTCCGGCTCGACGAACGGTTCGTCAACGAGTTCCCGCAGGCGTCGTTCGCCCCGCTCTGGGTCGTAGCCGTCCCGCCGAAGGTGGGCGATGGGGGCGACGTTCGGGTTCCGTTCGACGTGACACCAGACGTCGGTCCTGCCGTCCGGGCGCGCGAAGAGCCGGACGTGGAGCTGCCAGTCGCCGAAGAGGCCACCGGGTCGGCGTGCACAGCTCACCGCCTCGTACGCCGTCCGCCCGTCCCGTCCGTAGGCGTGGAGGTACGCTCTGGCGAGCTGGGAGAAATCGTACTGGGTGAGGAGTCGACGCCTGGCCTCGGACGCCGGAAGCTCCCAGACGCCGACGTACTCACTCTCCGGCGGTGGGAGTACGCGCAGCGGCCTGGGGAGCACCGTCGGCGGGACTCTCGAGAGCAGCCTCGCCGCGAGGAGCCTGACCTGCCACCCCCATACCGGCAGCCGGGCACGGTAGACGACTCCGAGCGCTGTCAGAAGGATCCCCCAGCCGAGGGGGCGAACGCGACCGCCGAGCCCACGGTCGTCGTCTGCCATCGTGTCCCGCAGTTGGACCGGACCCTAATAACGCGTCCGTTACCAGCGAAGCAGTCGGTTTCCGCCTCCCGGAGTCCGGAGATCACCATGGGGCTGGGTGACCGAGCTGCCGTCCTCGACCGTGGTCGCGTGGACGTCCCTTCGAGAACACTATGGGCGTGTGGTGGATATCTCACGGTACCATGCCGAAGATCAGCGTCGAAATCCCCCAGGAGCTTCTCGACGACCTCGACGAACACGTCGGCGACGACGGCAAGTTCGTCAACAGAAGCGACGCGATCCGTGCCTCGATCCGAAAGAGCCTCGACATCTTCGACGAGATCGACGCCAGACACGGCCGTCTGGAGGAGGGAGAACCATGAGAGGCGAGGATCCGGCCGACCGCGCGGCGAGGCTCCGCGAGGAAGCCGACGGGTTCGACGCGCAGGCGACGGCCCTCGAGGGGTTGCGCGGGGAGATGGCCGACGAACCCGTCCCGGAGACGCGCCTGGCGGGGCTGTTCGAGGAGGCGGCGGGGAGCGATCCGCGGATCTGGAACACCGTCACCGCCTTCATCGACGTCGAGGACGGCGAGGCAGTCGTCACCGACGAGTCGAAACTCGCCGAGGGGAAGTGGGCCCCGGAGATCGTCGAGGACTGTGACGCGATGATCACCGTGGAGGTCGGGACGGGATGGACCCCCGAACGGTTCGTCGACGTCACTCGGGAGAAACTCGGCGAACGAGCCACCGAGGCCCGCGAACTCGCCCGCGAACGCAGGGACGAAGCCGACGAACTCGTAGACGAGGGGTGACACGACGCTCGCGGGCGAGGGCGCCGAACCCCGCGGATGGTCGGACGCACAGCGCAGGTGGTTGGATGCCCGCCGTGAGTGGCCGGACGCGTGCCGCGGACGGCCGGACGCGTACCGCGGGAGGCTAGTCGATGACGCGGCCGACGCGCTCGAGGCCCTCCTCGAGTTCCGCCGTCGGGAGTCCGAAGCCGATCCGGAACCGGTCGGCGTGGCCGAAGAACTCGCCGGGTGCGAGCACCACACCCTCCCTCTCGACGACGGTCCGGCAGAACTCGACGCCGCTTGCGAAGCCGCCGGGGACCGTGACGAAGCCGTTGACGCCGACGGGTTCGTGCCACTCGAGGCCGTGATCGTCGAGAAATCGTGACACCCGATCGCGGTGGTCGGCGGCGAGCCGGCGACTCCCCTCGAGGATCGCGTCCTCCCGGTCGCCGAGCGCCTGCCTCGCGACGTGCTGACCGAAGATCGACGGCGAGATGGTCGTGTAATCCTTCCACCGCCAGGCGGCGTCGACCACCTCCCGGTCGCCGACGAGCCAGCCGAACCGGAGGCCGGCGAGCCCGTAGGCTTTCGTCAGACTCGCCGTCGAGAGGCCGTGTGGTCCGAGGCTCGCGACCGGCGGGAGCGGCTCCGCGGCGAGCAGCCGGTAGACCTCATCACAGAGCAGGTAGGCGTCGTTCTCCGCGGCGAGGTCGTACAGCGCCTGGACGGTCTCGAGTGAGTGGTACCGTCCGGTCGGGTTGTTCGGGTTGACGAGGACGACGACGCGGGTCTCAGGGCGGATCGCGTCGGCGACGGCGTCGACGTCGAGCTCCCAGTTCGGGGGTTCGAGGCCGACCGGGGTGACCTCACAGAGCGCCTCGGGGACGGCCGAGAGCGCCTGGTAGGTCGGCGTGACGACGACGGCGTGTCCGGGACCCTCGCCGCCGAGGACGGCGAGGAACGCGAGGAAGTTCGCCTCCTGGGTGCCACAGGTGAAAAGCACCTCACCTGGGCCACGATCGTATCGCCGGCCGACGTCCGCACGGAGTTCGGGATCGCCGTTCGTGGGTATCACGTAGCCCAGCTCACCCGGATCGGTGTCGAACTCGGCGGCGTCCAGGCTCCGGATCCCGCTCTCTGCGAGCATGACGTCGGCCCCGTGTTCGTACTCGGCGAACCACCGTTCGAGGCCGAAGGGTTCGATCTGCATGGCTACCGTAGGCGTAGCCGGGGAGAAATAGCTTCCTGGCGCCGGCCGTGGTCGGGTACGAACCGTCTCAACGGGTCCCACAGGTTCCCGGAAGCTCCGCCTCCGCTTCGATGAGCTGGATCAGGACCGATGCGAACGGCGATCCCGAACTCCAGATCGCGGTCTCGCTACCGTCGTCGTCGACCACGCTCAGCAGGATGGCGCAGTCGGCGATGACGATTCGACCCGACCGACGGTCGCTCTCCCTGGACGCGGGCGGCCGCGTGACCCGTACGCCCTCGAGGGAGTCGAGTCGCGCCCGCACCCGATCGTCGCGACTCACCGCGAGCACCGCCACCCCGTCGGCGGCCCGGTCTCCGAGGACACGTTCGATCCGTTCGGTCAGAAGCTCCGGGAGGCGGGTGCCGAAGACGATCCGACCGTCGGCCCCAGAGAGCAAGTCGACGACGCGGTCGTCGACGCGATCACGACCCCGAACCGTCCAGATGTCCTCCCGCGTCTCCTCGCCGGCCGACTCCCGCCTGACGTTCTCGACGTGTTCGAACGCACGCTCTCGCTCGCGCTCGAACCGGGTTCGAAGCGTCTGTTCGGCCTCCTCGGGGCCGACGGGCCGGTACCGGATCGGCCTCGACTGCTGGGTTTCGACGAGCCCGCGATCCTCGAGACTCTCGGCGACGCTGTAGACCTGCGAACGGGGGACGTCGGCGACCCGGGCGACGTCCCGCGCGGTGCCCGATCCGAGCCGGTGGAGCGCGATGAACACCTTCGCCTCGTAGCTGGTGAGCCCGAGCCGTTCGAACGCGTCGACGGCCTCGTTCTCCTCGACGTTCACGGCTCGTCACCCTCGCTCCCGTCTTCCGCCCTCCCCCCGCGTTCGGCCGCGGTGTTCGGGTCGCTCCCCTCGGCGGGTTCCGTCCCGCCGTCGCCGACCGTCGTCACGGCTCGTCTCGCCGGACCGACGTCGAACGAGACGTCCGGGCCGAAGTACCGCGTCCACAGCACCAACAGCGTCGGAAGCACGACCACGCTCGCCAGGAAGGCGTAGGCGATCGTCAGCGCGGTGATGACCCCGAACTGCCGGAGGACGGGCAGGATGGCGAACGCGAGGGTCCCGAAGCCGCCGACGGTCGTCGCCGCGCTCCCGAGCAGGGCGCCGCCGGTCCCCGTGACGGTCGTGTGTAGCGCCGACCAGACGTTGCCCTGGCGCTCGAGCTCGAGCGTGTAGCGGGCGCTGACGTGGATGCTGTAGGCGACGCCGAGCCCGATGGTGAGACTGGTGATCATCCCCGTCAGCACGTTAAACGGCATCCCGGTGAGGTACATCGTACCGAGGATCCAGCTGGTCGCGAACGCGACGGGAAGCAGGGTGACGGCACCGAGGGCCGCGCTGTCGCCCGTTAGCCAGTAGGCCGCCGTCAGGAAGACGAAGACGGCCACGAGCGTGACCAGCAGACTCTGGAGGACGGTGTCGAACAGGTCCTGTTCGACGATGTGGTTGACGACGGGGTCGCCGGTCGCGATCGCACCGATTCCCCCCTCGTCGTCGGCGTCCGTATCGGTCCCGACATCGAGGGCGGCCCCGTCGCCATCGTCGTCGATCGACGCCGCGATGGCCCGCAGTTCGTCGGTCACGTCGTCGAAGGTGGCGTCCCCGTCGGTCGCCACGATCAGTCGTGCCGAATCGTACTCGCCGTCTCCGATCCGGTGGAGGACGCTGGTCGCGTCCTCCTCGTTGGCCTCGAACAGTTCGTCGTACAGCGCCGAGACGTCCTCGTCGGGGACGCCGTCCCCGGTGGTGTCGGCGGCCTCGAACGACTCGTTGAACGACTCGTTCTGTGCGGCCGTCTCTTCTATCACCGACAGCGGCCCCTCGACGTCCGCCTCGCCGGTCGGTAGCGTGTACGCGACCGGACTGTCGGCAGCCTCGTCCCGGGCTGCGTCGAGGCGTTCGAGCACGTCCCCGTCGGCCGCGTCACCCTCGATGAGGATCTGGACCTGGACGTCGTCGCGCTGGAAGTTCTCGTTTATGTACTCCAGATCGGCGGCGGCCCGGTACTCGCCGGGGGCCATCGGTCCGGGCAGGTTCTCGGTCCAGCCCGGCGGGCTCTCGGCGAGGAAGTCCTCCTCCTCGAAGCTGGTGTCGACCTGGCTCGCGCCGTAGACGCCGCCGGCGGTGAGCAACAGGACGGCGACGAGCACCACCAGCGGGATGCGCCGCGCCGCCACCGAGCCGACCGTCAGCAGGTCGCTGAAGCGGCCGCCGCCGGTGCCGAACGCGCGTCTGTGCCGGTCGAAACTGCGGGCTTCGAGCGCCGAGTCGATCTCGACTTTGGCCGCGGGAATCAGCCCGCCGAAGACGATCAGCGCCGACAGGATGCCGACGGCGCTGACGACGCCGAACTCGCGGATCGGCCCGATCGGGCTGACGAGGTTCGCGAGAAAGCCGATCGCGGTCGTCGCGGTCACCCAGACGAGGGCGACACCGACGCCGGCCAGTGCGACCGTCATCGAGTCGCGGACGCCGGCTCGAGGGTCGGTGTCGTGCTCGTCGGAGGCACGTTGTGCCTCCCGGTGTTCCCGATGTCGCATGAAGACGTGGATCGCGTAGTCGATCGAGAGTCCGATCAGCAGGACGGGAACGGCGACGAGCATCTGGTTGAACTCGATCCCCACCCAGCCGATGAACCCGAACGTCCAGACCAGCACCGTCACGATGCCGATCAGCCCCAGCGCGATGTCGAGCGGGTCGCGGTAGGCGATCAGCAGGGCAGCAGCGACGAACGCCAGCGCGAGCGGCCCGACGATGGTCAGGCTGTCGTCCATCGACCGATCGATCTCGTCCGTGATCACGCCGACGCCGAAGACGACCTGATCGTGGTCGTGTGCGCTCGCGAGTTCGCGGAGCTCGAGTTGGGCGTCGATGACGCCGCTCTCGTCACCCCCCATCTCGAGAGCTTCACCGCCGGTCGCCTGCGTGATCGAGGTCAGCCGAGCGTCGGCCTCGGTCGAGCCCGGCTCGTACTCAGACGGCATGAACGCGAGGCCGGCTCCCTGATCGTCGTCCTCGTCGGAGAGCGTGTCCTCGAGTGCCTCCTCGAACGCCTCGTCGTCGATCTCCTCGAGCGTCTCTAGTTGCTCTTCGAGCGGCGGCCGCTCGTCGTCCTCGAGTTCGTCCCAGTCCCCTTCGAGTTGCTCCCGGTCGTCCTCGAACCTCTCGACGGCGTCCTCGAGTCGATCCAGGTCGTCCTCGAGCTCCGTCGAGTCCTCCTCGAGTCGGTCCAGGTCGTCCTCGAGCTCCGTCGAGTCCTCCTCGAGCGTTTCGTACTCCCCTTCGAGCACACCAATCGTCGCACCGCCGTACACCCCCTCGAGCTGCTCGTTCGACTCCTGGTACTCGGGGACCGCCTCGGGATCGGGGGCCGTCCGTTCGATCTCGTACAGCTGGGACTCGATGGCCCGAGCCCGGTCCGCGAGCTCCTCGTACTCGGCCGCCTGTGCGTCGTCGAGGTCGCCGTCGGCGGTGACCTCGTCCAGAAGCTGGTCGTACGCGGCCTCGATCTCGGCGGCGCCCTGCTGGTACTCGGGGGCGCTCTCGTCGTAGGCCTCGTTCAGTTCACCGTACTCGCGCTGGAGTTCGCGCGCTTCGTCGATCCCGGCTTCGAGCCCCGCGCTGGTCGCCTCGAGGTCGGCCTGTCGGTCGTCGAGTTCCTCGCCACGCTCTTCGAGTTCCTCACCGCGTTCCTCGAGTTCCTCACCGCGTTCCTCGAGTTCGTCGCCACGCTCTTCGAGTTCCTCACCGCGTTCTTCGAGTTCCTCACCGCGCTCTTCGAGTACCTCGACGTCCGCGTTCGTGATCGCCGTCATCGCGACGAGGTTCTCGACGCCGGTGATCGGCTCCTCGTCGACGAGCGTCCCGTCGATCGACTCGTCGTCGCGGATCTCCTTTTGGAACGCGAGCGAGTCGATCAGTGATTCCCGCTCGAGGACGTTCCCCTCCCTGTTTATCAGCTGGACGCCCGTGGCGTTCTCGTCGTCGCCGACGACGAACCGGTCGTCGATCACCTCCATCGCGTCCGCCTCGGGCGAATCGCTCTCGAACTGCTCGAGCGACGAGTCGTCCTCGACCATCGGCGCTCCCGCCCCGATCAGGACCGTAGCCAGCAAGAGGACGACCAGAACGACGCGAGAACGGCCGGTGACGAGGGACGCGATCCCTCCCGGCGGACTCATTCGATCGTCTTCCCTCCCGTTTCTACGTTCGTCTCCGCCGTCGAGCGACGCGAGCGACCCGTGTGGACCATCTGTTGTTACGATCCTACAAACGCCGCTCGCATATACCTGTTAGGAGCTTTACAATTTACTGACTGTCCGCGCACGTGACGGGTCGTCGAGATCGTGAGCCAAGCGGACGGCGGATGCCAGGGGCTGACACGTCGGATCCGGCGACCACACACTGAGAGGACGTTCCGGAGGACAGGTCAGTCCCCGGGGGACGGCTCGCCCGGGAGCCGACGATCCCTACACGCTGACCTTCCAGGTCGTACTCGAGGAGTAGCCCCACTTCTCGATCTCGACGTCGTAGTCGCCCTCCTGGAGGGTTCGGATGTTCGAGCCGACCTCCTTCGCGGTCATCCCGAGCTCCTCGCCGATGAGCCGGGACTTGAAGTAGGTCTTCGTCGGGGCCTTTCTCCGCAGGTAGTGGAGGATCCGCCGCTGTTTGCCGTTGAGGTCGGCGGTGGTCATCGCGCTGCTCATGACCTCACGGAGGAGCGACACCCTCTTAGGGGGTTTGGTACACGTAGTTAAGTCGCCTACGTCTCCCGGTTTTCGGGAATCGAACCGGGTCGATCGCCCGGTGGGGGCAATAGGTTGGTACGGCCGGTTAATCGGTTCTTTCCCACGACTGTCCACCCTTCGTGATCGTCGCCGGCCGCGACCGGGGCCGACGAACCGACGGCAACGGCCTATTACCTGGCCGGCCACGGACCGCCCGGACCCCGTCGGGGATCACCCGGGGCCGCTCCCGAAGGCGTCGTGTGACGCGAGAAACGGTCCGAACGCGACGACGACGGCCGTCTCCAGGGCCCGCGTCCGGTCGATTGCGCCGTCGGTCAACACGCCGATGGCCCCTTCGCGGCGAGCGAGGCCGTCGGCCCCGACCAGCGCGTCCATCACCGGTCCGAGCTCGGCCCCGGCCGAGAGTCGGGTCGCGACGGGGTCGGGAAGAGGGACGGTGGGACCGCCGCCGCGGCCGATCGACTCGCCGTCGGTGACCGCCGCCCACATGATCAGCGAGAGGCCGGAGACCCCGTCGATCCGGGCGACGCCACCCTCGAGGCCGACGCCGTAGTCGACGGCGGCCGCGGCGTGAGCGCGCCGGGCGCGGGTCTCGGCGCCAGCGACGGTGTCGGCGACCGACCGTGGCTGTTCGGCCACCCCGGAGTCGACGCCGACGGCCCTGACGGCCGGCTCGTGGGGTTCGAGCGCTCGGGAAACCGCCGCCGCCTTCACCGGGTTCTCGCTGCCGACTGCGACCTCCATGTCCCCGTGGTTGGGACGGGCGACACTTGTCCGTCGGGGTCCGACGAGCCGTTCTACTTTAACCTGTCGACTGATCTCTCTGTCGACGACGAATATCCGGTTTCTCAGCGGTGTATCGTCTCAATACCGGAACCTTTATCAATGCAGTGACTGAACGTGGCGGGTGACGAACCCGTCCGACCTTCTCCGATAGGTTCGGCCGGACAGCACACGCCCTCGTATGCCATACACGACATCCACAAGAGTACGACGTAGCGACCGACGAACGACCGAGCGGGAAGAGGAGACGACCGACGACGAACTGGGCTGTCCCGAGTGTGACGGCCGGCTCGTCAGCGACGACGAACACGGCGAGACGGTCTGTGCGGACTG
>PUPA01000258.1 GCA_003552885.1 Natrialbaceae archaeon | reverse complement strand
CGCTTTCGTTACCGCCAGCACCTCGCCGGCGAGCGTGCCCACTACGCCAGCGACTGCTGGGACGCCGAAAGCGAGGTCGACGGCAACTGGATCGAGCTCGCCGGCTTCGCCCACCGTGGGGCCTACGACCTCTCGAACCACGCCGAGACCTCCGGCGAGCGGTTTACCGTCTTCCGTCAGTACGACGAGCCAAAGACCGTAGAGCGGGCGGCCGTCGACCCCGACATGAGCGAGCTGGGACCGCGGTTCGGCGCCGATGCCGGCACGGTCGTCGAGGCGCTCGAACGGCTGGCCGAGCGCGACCGGGCCGCGTTCGACGGGGAGACGGTGGCCGTCGACGTCGACGGCGAGCGCCACGAAATCGCCGTCGAGACGACCGGCTTCGCCGTCGAGGAGGAGACGGTCGCCGGCGAGCACGTCACGCCACACGTGATCGAACCCTCCTTCGGCGTCGACCGACTCGTCTACACCGCCCTCGAACACGCCTACCGCGAGGACGAGGTCGACGGCGAGCCCCGGACGTACCTCGCGCTGGAGCCGGCGGTCGCGCCCACGGCCGTCGGCGTCTTCCCGCTCCAGCGCGACGACGCCCTCGAGGCGGAGGCACGGGAGGTGGCCAGGGAGCTCCGTGCGGTCGGCCTCTCGGTCACCTACGACGATTCGGGGGCGATCGGCCGACGGTACCGCCGCCAGGACGAGGTCGGCACCCCGTTCTGTGTGACCGTCGACTACGAGAGCCTGGAAGATCGAGCGGTCACCGTCCGCGAACGCGACTCGACCGACCAGGTCCGGCTGCCGATCGACGAGCTGCCGGCGACGCTGGCAGCGCTGCGGGCCGGCGATCGGTCGTTCGAGGAGCTCTATAACTCCGACTGAGTTACACACCCTCGCAACGAGACCGTCCGGAACGGTCGAGCTGTCGGTTCTGGACGGGTGGATCGCGAGGGTATGTGCAATGAATTTCAGTGGCTAGGCTCTGTTGAAACACTCAACACATGACAGGAGTTGACTGCTGACTCGATGGAAATTCTGCTATATCGCATGAGAGCGTGAAACAAGTATGGGACGCAAGAGACCGAGCTGTATTCGGTGCCCGAGAGCACGTGCTGCTGACTGGTCCGAGTGCGTGGGAAGCCGAGTTCTGGGCACTCTTCGTCGGAGTCGCTCTTATGCTACCGAGTAGTGTGGCGGCACACTAGGCTTTTCACGGCCGGCCACATATCGGGAGGTATGAGCAGCGACAGAATCGACGCCGAAAGCAAGGTGTCTGGAAACCAGGCAAATATCCCCGCCCGGATTCGGCGTGAACTCGATATCGACGATGGTGATCAGCTCCGCTGGCATCTCGAAGACGATGGGAGCATTCGGGTTCACGTCATCCAACAGGAGACAGGGACGTTCGCCGACTTCGACGGCTACGCTGGTGAGGAGCCGACCGATGTCACGAGCGATCACGACGCCTGGGGCGTCGACGTCGAGTAGATGCCCCGGGCACTCATCGATACGACAGTCCTCTTTGCCGCCGCATACCGACGGGATGGATCCCACGATGCCGCGCTTCCCGTGCTTCAGGGCATCGACAATGGAACTCTCCCGGAGGTAGTCGTCCTCGACTACGTTCTCGCGGAAACGCTCAACGGCCTCACGACCCATGCCGGCCACGACGCAGCCGTCGATCTCCTCGATCGCATCGAAGAAAACGCCCGCTTCCACATCGACTCACTCACCACCGACGCCCTCGCGACAGGGAAGGTCCTCTTTCGCCAACACGAACCGCTCTCCTTCGTCGACGCCTGTATTGTCGCGTATATGCAAACCGAGGGGCTCGGCTACCTGTATGCGTTTGACGACGATTTTGACGCTGTCGAGGATGTCTATCGACTCGACACAGCAACGAATCCCTACGATCCGAACTGACGCCGGCTGACGCTACGGCTGGTGACGACGTTCTGTCTCAGGATAGTGGCACCTCGTAGTCAGCCGCCAGCTTCTGGAGCTCGTCCCACTCTGGGAGCCGGTCGTCGTCGACCTCGCCGTGCGTCTCGAGATAGCGCAGCAAGGCGTCGATTTCGTCTTCGAGGTCGTACGTCGCCGCCTGCTCTCGAAAATCCGGCTCGTCGACGTCGACGTGGCTGAGCAGGAGGAGACAGTACGAGCGGTGACGGCTGCCGTCGTCGATCAAGAGGGTGTGACAGCAGAGCGCCGCCGGCGAGACTGCGTCGAGGTCCTCGGAGTAGACGTAGTAGCGGTGGTCGGTGAGCAGAAACTGGAGGTCAAAGGCCGCGAATCGAGCGAGACCGGTTTCGTGGAACCCCGCCGAGTCGATCTCCGTCTCGGTCTGGGCAAGGAATTCGTCGTAGTCCTCCCAGAGAATCGTCCCCTTCGGGGCAACGGATCCGAGATGGTGGCGATGCAGATGATGTGCGAGTTCACGGGAAAGTTCGTGGAGGCGGTCGAAGTCGGCGTTGAAGTCGTAGTGGCCGTCGGCCATCCCAACGGGACCCCGGTCGCGAAACCGCTTGAGGACTCGGTTGACCGTGTTGCGGTAGCTGTCGCTCCGGTCGGCGATCTCGGAGACGCTTCGCGGCTGGTCGAGGTAGTACAGCACCTCGAGTGCCTTGCCCGTCAGCAGCTCGGGGAACTCGATGTGGGAGTGCTGGCGGACGAGATCCCGGTAGCGTTCGACGGCACGAGCATCCGACGGGACGACTCGCTTTCGGCGGCCGTCGCGTTCCGTATAGACGAGCCCCTTCTCGAAGAGGTCGGCGACGGCACGAGAGAGGTAGCTCTCGCTGTGGTCGAGCTTCGTCGCGAGTTCGGAGATCGTGTCGCCGCGGTCGGCCGTGGCGAGAACCTCGAGTTCGATACGCCGGAGCACGATGTAACATAGTACGAAAATGATATATAAAGAAGTTTGGCACCGTCTAGTTTAGCACCTCCTCAGCTGGCGTTCGTCCATCGAGCGATTGATGCGGTCTCTGACGGTTGTAGTAGTGTACGAATTGTTCAACCCATTTGCGAGCGCTCCGTCGACTGCCCACCCACGAGTTATGGAACCGGTCGGCGCGCATTTTGAAGGTGTGAAACCACGTTTCGATGAGGTTTCTGTCGGTATAGTCAACCCGACCGGTTAATTCTACTCGAGCAAGGGCAGTCCGATAGTCGTCGAATCCTATCACTTATCGAGAATTTCAACAGAGCCAGTGGCTACTATACGTCATACTGTTGGCTGTAACTGTATCAAGGCCCGATGTAGCGAGAATCTTGAAAGAATTAGAGGAGGGAGTATCACTCCACGTCGACGTTCTCATCGAGTTGCTGGTCTAGCTCCTCCGTGGGATTTTGTGCCACCGCCGAGCCGAGCGCGCCGATCCCGCCGCCAGCGCCGCCGATCCAGGTAACGGTGCCGTCGTCCTCGAGGAAGCCGAACCGGTCGGTGGCGTCGTCGATGACGAGCACGCCGGCGAAAAAGCCGTGTTCGCCCTCGGCGATGCTCAGCTGGAAGCCCTGTTCTTCGAGCCGGTCGCGGTGTCTCTCGAGGCGCTGTTCGAGCTGTCGGCGGTCGGCGGTCGTCAGTCGCTGGAAGTACGTTCCGAGCGTCGAGCGTTCGTTCGTCATGGTGTGGTCGGATATCGTGTGTTGCCGTGTGTGGGCCGGCTGTGTCGTGTAACCGTGGTGTGTGATCGTCCGTCTCGGGTCACCGCCGTTCGCGGTCCCCGCCGTCGTCCGGTTCGAGCAGGCCGACTGCCGCCTCGCGCCACCCTCTGGCCCGGTCGATGGAGACGCTCTGGCGGTCGGTGCTGGCGATTTCGGCGACCTCCTCCGGCGGGGCGGTCACCAGATCGCCGAGATCCTCGATACCCCGCTCACGGAGCCGACTCCCGAAGGCCGGCCCGATGCCGTCGATCAGCTCGACGGGGCCGTCGTCGACCTTCGAGAGCACCGCACGGAGTCCCCGGGCCTGCTCGACCCAGCGTCGGCTCTCCTCCGGTGGCACCTCCTCGCCCTCGGTGCGGGTCGCCGCCGCGAGCTCCTCCGGATCGGCGGCGGCGACGTCCGCTGCCGTCTCGATCCCCCGCGACCGCAACAGCTCGGCGTATCGTGGATCGAGCCCCTCGATCTCCGCTACCGGTCGGACCGACGGCCGACCGTCGTCATCGTCGTCGGCTCCGTCCTCCTCTTTTCTCCCGTCGGTCCGTTCTTCGTCTTCTCTCTCGTCGGTTCGCTCTTTCTCTTCGTCCGATTCCGCTTCGTCGGCCCCGTCGTCCGGCTCCTCGTCCTCGAGGGGCACCTCGCCACCGGCGTCGCCGTCCCGCTCGGCACCCACCGTCGCCTCGTTGCCCATCCCGTCGGTGATCGAGAGCTGAACGGCCTTCGGCGGGGCGTCCTCGAAGGACACCCGCAGAAGCGTCGCGGGGTACTGCACCACCTGCAGACACTCCTCGTCCGGACCGCTCGTGTCCTCCGCGAGGGCCGTTCCGACGAGCGTGTCGTCCTCGACGGCGAGCTCCGACACCGCGAGACGGTCATGACAGCTGTTCGGGCCCACGGAGACGACACAGAGCAGGGTCGCCGTCCCGAAGTCCGTTCGGCCGACGAACTCGCGGACCTCCTTCGCGCGGCCGCCGACCCACTCGAACAGGGAGCTTCCGTGGACTGCCTTGGGGTGGTCGAACCGACGGACGGCCCCGGGGTTACCCTCGTCCGGACGGAACCACTCCGGCGGGCTCCTGGCTCCGCCGAGCGAGAGCTCCTCGACGTCCGCGACGCCGGCTCCGGGTTTCCCGTCGTCGTCCCCGTCCTCCGAGCCGTCTTCGTCGCCGTCGTCACCGTCTTCGTCGCCGTCGTCGGCGTCTTCTTCCTCGTCCTCACCGTCCCCGTCGCCGGGGAGGATGTCGTCGTACTCGAGGTCGGCGATGTCTCCGCGTTCGAGCAGGTCGTACAGCTCGACGGTGAAAGAGACGCTCGTCCCGTTTTCCGGCCGGGCCTCGGTGACGTGCATCTCGAGGCCCTCCTCCGTCCGTCGAGCCTCCAGCCCGACGTCGAGGGTCAGCTCCATGTCGGTCGCGTGGTAGACCGGGACCGACACGTCGGGAGGGGCCCTCCCCGACTCCAGCAGCCCCGCCAGCCGGCGCTGTCCGTGCTCGAGCGCCTGCAGCTCGGCCTCCGAGAGCGAGTCGTAAAACGCCGTGAGAAATGCCTTCAGTTCGGTCATATTCACCCGTCGCCGTCGTCGCGCGGCCGTGGTCTCTCCTCGTCACGAGCCTCGCGTTCGCGAAGCCGTGCCGTCTTCCGCTCGTCGACCCGTTCTCTGGTCGAGTTGTTCACCGCCCGGTCGAGGATCTCCACGCCCCGCGTCTCGTTTCTGATCTCGGCGACCATCCGGACGTCGAGGTCGAACGTCGATTTGGTCTTCTCGCTGAAACTCGTCGACTGCTCGGCCGGCCTGACGTTGAGTCGGAACGGTCGCCCGCCGTCCCTCGATGGGCGGCTCCCCTCTTCCTCTTCGACCTGGGTGATCTTCGCCGAGAACTCCTCTTCGATCCGGCTGATCTCCAGGTTGGGGAGGGACAGAAAGAGCAACAGCGGCACCTCGAGTCGTTTGACGACCCGGCGTCGTCCGCCGTCGGGGTCCCGCTCCGTGGCGAGGTAGTCGAAGCCGACCGTGACGAGGTCGCCGTTCTCGTCGTACCCCGTCTCCTGGAGCAACTCGACGGTCTCCTCTTGGAGCTGGATGGAGGCGTCGACGGCGGCGAGAAGCGGCCCGGAGAACAGACTCGAGAGCGGCAGGTTCCCGAGCTCATCCACCGGCAACGGCTCTCACCCCCTGGAGTGGCGTGTCGGTCACCGTCCTCAGTCCTCTCCGTCTTCCTCTTCTTCCTCCTCGTCCTCTTCTCCCTGCTCTTCGGTGATCGTCTGCTCTAGGACGTCGAACACCCTCGTCACCCCCGCCGGGGGCTCGATCGAGCCCGCCTCGACGTGGACCGACTGGTCGTAGGACCGTTGGACCTTCTGGTCGTGCTTGTCGGTCCGCTGGTAGCTCCCACGGACGAAAAACCCGCCGCCGGCGAAGCCGCCGCCGACCCCGATGTCCTGTTCGGTGCTCTTTTTCTCCACGGAGTTGAGCTTCACGTTGAAGTCGACGGTGACCGTCTCGACCTCGAAGTACGGGATGTGCAACAGGAGGAGCAACGGGACTTTCATCTCGAACTTCTCCTCGGAGAACCCCCCTTCGTCGGCGCGTGTCTCCTTCGTGTAGTGGAAGGTGACGTAGACGGGCTCCCGTTCGTCGTCGAACGGACTCGTCCCGTCCCCATCGGTAAACCCCACGTCCTGGATGAAGTCCGCGGCCGTCTGGGAGGCCTCGGCGTTCGCCTCGACGGCCGCGTTCAGCGGCCCGCCGATGATCTTGCTGTACGGGATGTTGCCGAGCTCGTCCGGGAAGTCAGCGTCGACCATTCTGAATCACGACAGACGTTCACAGCTAACAAATATAAACGTTCGTGATTAGTTCTAGTGATTACCGTTTGCTCGACCGCTGGGAACCGGCCACGAACGGCTCGGACCGACGAATCACGGACACGAACGGCTCGAGCCGGCGAGCACCGAACCGGGACGTCTCCGATCGACGAGCCGGCCGCATCCGGGGACGGTCCCGTCCCGCTTCGGCGTTCGGGTGCCCACGGATCTACCCGCCGATCGGTTCCCCGCGCTCACGCTACCGGCCAGTCGGTTCCCCGCGTTCACGGAGATGCAAGCAGGAAGCCCACGAGTTCAGTCGTGGGTTGCTGACTCCGCCGGCTTCTCGAGAGCGAGGCTGGCCAGCAACGCCTCGAGCTGGAGGCGCTCGTTCGCACCCTCGGTGATCCGGTAGTCGACCTCACCGAGCCGTTCGAGCAGTCGGACCGTCGCCCGCTCGGGGAGGTCGAACTCCCAGGCCGAGCGGTGGAGCTGGTCGACGACGTCGCCGCCGGCGAGCCCCCGGTCGGTCAGCAGGTCGTCGAGGGTCGCCCGGGCGGCGGTGAAGTCGCCGTCGATCGCCCGCTCGACCATCGCCTCGACCTCCTCGGGGCGGGCGGTGGCGGTGATCGCGAAGACGGCCTCCTCGTCGACGACCTCGCCCATCACCGCGGCCGCCTGGAGCCCGTTTATCGCCTTGCGCATGTCGCCGGCGGCGGCGTAGACGAGCGCGTCGACGCCGTCGTCGGTGAGCTCGATCCCCTCGTTGTCGGCGATCTCGCGGATCTGGGCCTCGACGGCGTCGTCCGACAGCGGCGTGAACCGAAACAGCGCACACCGAGACTGGATCGGATCGATGATCTGGCTCGAGTAGTTACACGAGAGGATAAACCGGGTGTTGTTCGAGAACTGCTCCATCGTCCGGCGAAGCGCCGACTGGGCGTCGCTCGTGAGCGCGTCGGCCTCGTCGAGGAAGATGATCCGGTACTCGTAGCCGCCGAAACTCGACCGGGCGAAGTTCTTGATCCGATCGCGGACGACGTCGATGCCACGCTGGTCGGATGCGTTGAGCTCCAAGAAGTTCTCCCGCCAGTCCTCGCCGTAGACCTCGCGGGCGATAGCCACGGAACTGGCGGTTTTCCCGACGCCGGCCGGCCCCGAAAACATGAGGTGTGGTAACTCACCACACGATACGTACCGCTGGAGTCGCGGCACGATCTCCTCGTGGCCTTTAACGTCGGCGAGTCGCTCCGGGCGGTACTTCTCGATCCACACCTCGGTGCGACCCGCCGCGGGCGCGTCGGTCTCGGCGTCGGCCTCGCTCATACCCCGGACAAGGGAGAGCCCGGGGATAAAACGACCGAACCGGGTGGGCCGGAAGCGTCGACCTGCCAGACGGGGCCGGGAGCGTCGACCCGTCGGGCGCGGCCGGGAGCGTCGACCCGTCGGGCGCGGCCAGGAGTGTCGATCCGGTCGAACGAGGCCGAGGGCGTCGACCCGATCGAACCAGCGACGACCGGGGGCTGGTTTCTCGTTCTGAAACGCCCCCGGTCAGTTAACACCTCACACGACGTCCGTCCTCCCATGTGCCCGGAGTCGACCCGACGGCGTCGGAGGGCGGCCGCGGTGGGACGTGCGGTGGCGATCGCCGCGGCTCTCGTCGTGGCTCTCGCGTTCGTCCCGGGGAGCGCGGCCGCACAGTCGGAGGGGATCGGCGGCACCGTCGTCGTCGCGGAAGGCGAGACCGTAGAGGAGCTACGTGCCGTCGCCGGCAACGTGATCGTCGAGGGCACCGTCACCGGCGACGTGAGCGCGCTCGCGGGCAACGTCTACGTCCGCGGCCAGGTCGATGGCGACGTGGCCGTCGCCGCCGGCAACGTCGAGATCGACGGCGACGTGGGCGGCGACGTCGCGGCCGCGGCGGGCACCGTGACGATCACCGAGGGGGCGGCCGTCGTCGGCGACGTGACCGTCGCGGCCGAGCGGACGACGATCGCGGCGGGGGCCTCCGTCGGTGGTGATCTGACCTACACCAGGGAGCTCGCCGGCGAGACCGACGGCGTCGCCGGCGACGTGACCAGAGACGACTCGCTCGTCTCGACCGGCGTCGAGGTCGGGCCGTCGATCGACCCCTTCGTGGGCTGGCTGTCCGCCGCCTACGCGTTCGTGATGAACCTCCTGCTCGGGGCGATCCTGCTCGCGGTCTTCCCTCGCTTTTCTGACTCGGTGGCCGATCGCGTCGCGAACGACCCTCTCCGCAGCGGCCTGATCGGCCTGGGTGTCCTGATCGGTGTTCCACTCGTGCTGGTGGCGGTCGCAATCACCGTCGTCGGCATCCCGCTCTCGCTGGTCGGCGCGTTCGCGTTCGCGCTCGCGATCTGGATCGGGATCGTCTACGGTCGCTTTGCCGTCGCCGCCTGGCTGCTCTCTGCGGTCGGCGTCGAGAGCCGGTGGCTGGCGCTCGTCGTCGGCCTCGTGGCCGGGACCGTCCTCTCTGCGATCCCGTTCGTCGGCGGCCCCCTCAACTTCCTCGTCTTCCTGCTCGGCCTCGGGGCGTTCGCGGCGGCACTCTACGGGCTCCGCGGCCGGCGGTCGCCCGAGGAGGGCGTCGGGAGGCAGGTGGCGAGCTGAGTGGTCGCCGACGGTGACCACCGGTGACGCGCTCTACGACCCAATGGACGCACGCCGGGCGCGACGGCTCGGTACGCCGGGCGACCGCTGATCGGTGTGAGCCGGTGATCCCGTCCCGTTCGAGTGGCCTACACGGAGTCACGACGGACCGCACGGAACGTCGCCACACGTCTCGCCGGTCACTCGAGTTGGTGGTAGTCGAGTTCGTAGCCCGCATCGAGGGCGGCCTGGACCGCGTCGCTGGGTGTTCCGACCGGGGCGGTGTGTGGCTCCGTCCGTCCGATATCCGCCCGTTCGAAGCAGATATTCCGACGCCACTCCCCGTCCGTCTCCGGATGATCGGTTCGGTAATGTGCGCCGCGGGACTCGGTTCGTTCGAGCGCACCGCGGAGGACGGTCTCGGCGACCGTCAGCATGAATCCGAGATCGATCGCGAACTCGAACGACCGGTCGGTGACGTCGCCGACCCGGACGTCGTCTGCCTTCTCTCGGACGGTATCGAGCCGATCGAGACCCTCCTCGAGGGAGGCGCCGTCCCTGAGGATGCCCGCGTGATCCCACATCACCTCCCGGAGTTCGGCGATGAGGCTCTCGACGTCGT
>PUPA01000125.1 GCA_003552885.1 Natrialbaceae archaeon | reverse complement strand
TGAGTGATCGCTATACCGTCTAAGTGTTGCATACCACCTCAGATATCAATCATATCTAGTAGTTCCTTTGCCGCTCAGTACGCACGTGTAGTGTCCGCTGGTTCTGGTGATCGGTCTACTGCTCAATCCGTTCAACACGAACGAACTGAACAACAACCGGAAGGTTTCTAATCACTTATCGAGCGGTACACGCATTCAAAAACCCGCTTAGTGCTATCTAGTACTTCTTTGCTCTACCTTGTTCAGCTCGATCAACAACCTGAAAATCGCCTTCACGAGGTTCGAGTCGACGTCGAACTGTTCGGCGTTCGCACCCGCCCGGTCCATCACGCGCTCTTCCTGTCGCTCGTCGGTCGTCGGCAGTTCTCGGCTCTCTTTTACCCGTGCGATCGAGTCGGCGACGTACGTCCGTCTGGCGATCAGCTCGACGATGTCGCGGTCGATCTCCTGGATCTCCTCACGGAGCTCCTCGAGCTCCGCTTCCTCGGTGTCCCGGTTCGTCAGCTCGTCACTCGGTTGGTTTCCAGTCATGTAGTCCGTGTCCCGTCCGTTTGCGTCCGCACCAGTCGGGTCCGTCCCTCCCGCCCGTCCCACCGCTCCCGGACCGCCTCGAGGACCTCCGGCTCGCCGACGGCGACGTAGCTCGGACCGGTGCCCGAAAGCGAGACGCCCGCCACGTCGGGCAGCGCCTCGAGCAGCGGCCCCATCGGAAAGCCGAGAGCACCACAGAACGCAAAGCCGTTGACGCTCATCGCCTCGCCGTAGCGGCCGTCGAGGGCGAGCTCGGCGGCGAGCCCGGCCAACGGGGCGACCCGTTCGCAGGCGCCGACGTCGGTGTCGGCGCTGTAGGCCCGTTCGGGCGGCGTGTACACCAGCGCGTGCCAGTCGACGGACTCGTGGGCGAGCAGCTCGTCTACGGTGTTGTCCGTGACCGTCACCCCGCCGAGCATACTCGCGCTCGCGTCGTCGAACGCGCCGGTCACCGTCACGCCGACGTCCCGGGCGGCCTCCACGCCGAGCCGGCAGGCGTCGATCCGGCCGACGGTGCCGTCGATCCCCATCGCGTCGAGGGTCGCGAGGACGGTCGCGTTCGCGGCCGCACTCGAGCTCTTCAGTCCCGAGGCAATCGGAACGTCGGTTTCGGTCCTGACGCGGGCGCCGACGGCCGTCCCGTCCAAATCCGCGAGATAGGCGTAACGCTCGAGGACACACTCGACGCAGCGTTCGATCAGTGACGCATCGGCCTCCGGCTCGCCGTCGATCTCGCCGTCGACCTCGCCGTCGGTCGTCAGGGAGACGGTAGCGGTCGTCTCCAGATCGATCGCGAACGCAGACCCCGTGCCGGTCGCCAGCGCGTTGAGCACCGTCCCGGCTGCGGGGGCGACGGCCCGGCCATCCATACGCCCACTGCTCGGGCGGAGTACTTACCGCTGGTGGTTCCCGACGAACGGGCCCCTTTTGTCGACCCGGACACAACGTCGACCGATGAGCAGCCGTTCGAACGTTCCCCCGAGCAGCCTCGAGGTCGACCTCGTGGAGGGCGGGATCGTCGTCAGATACCTCGACGGCCGGGAGGTGTTCTACCACGGGCCGCCGGAGCCGGTCGAGGGATCGGTCCGGACGCCGCCGGGAAAGGACGTCCACGTGCTGGTGACCGACTCCGACGGGATCGAGGGGGTGATGACGTACGTCAACGACCGTGACACTCACGACGAGATCCTGGAGTCGACCGGCGTCGGCCGGATCGTCCTCGAATCCGACGACGAGGAGGTGTTGTTCCCCGGGGTGACGGTGAGCACCGAGGCGTACTCGATCCGCGTCGAGGCCGACCGGTCGGTCGTCGACGGCCGGGTGTTCGTCTTCGCGGAGGACGAGCTCAGCGAACACGCCTACGAACTCCAGTAGCCCGGCCGGTTCAGGCGATGAGAAGCTCCTCTCCGCGCTCGACGACGATCCGACAGGGCGGAGAGATCTTGTTGTACGACCGACGCAGGGCGTCTTTCGCGAAGTCGGCGTCCTCGAGGTCACACCAGATCGTGAAGATCCGATCGCCCTTCTCGACGCGGGCGGCGGTGCCGACGATCTTCCCGAACGACTGGCGCATCCCGTCGGAGACGCGGTCTGCGCCCGCCCCCGTCGCCTGTTTGTTCTCCCGGATGACGTGGTGGGGGAACTTCCGGAGGATCATCTTGTAGTTGCCCTCGCCGGCGTTTTTGAGCATGTGGCGGTTCGCCGAGAGCCGCGAGGCCTCGAGTGAGCCGTGGCGGATCTGACACTCCTCCTCGACGACGAGGCTGATCTGGACGGGATACGTTTCGGGGTCGGCGCCGACGTCGCCCATCTTGTGCTGTGCGATCTTCGATCCCGGGATGCCGGTGATGTACTCCTTTCGGGTGTACGCGGGTTTGCTGATCTCCCGGTACATCGAGGCGGGTTTGTCGGACATGGTAAGTTGTCGGAATCGAGGCTCACCGCGGGGATAAAGCCTTCGAACCGGGTCGAGAGGTCGCGGGCCGACAGTCGGGACGGGGGGTCAAAACGGGGCCACTCACTCGAGGTCGATTCCCGAGGTGTGCTCTGCGGGCTCGAAGACGACCTCGAGGACGCCGTTGTTGTAGGTGGCACTGGCGGTGTGTTCGTTCACCCGGCGAGGGAGGCTGACGCGTTCGTCGTACTCGCGGTGGTCGCTGCGCGCGGAGATGGTGAGCGCTTTGCCGTCACACTCGAGTTCGATGTGGTCTTTCTCGACCCCCGGCAGGTCGGCGATCACCCGGATCTCCGCGTCGGTCTCGTGGACGTCGACGTGGGTGTCGGCCCCGAAACCGGCCTCGTTGACCCCCGAGTCGAACTCGACGTTCGCGCCGTTTATCATCTCGTTCATCATCCGCTCGATCTCCCTGAAGAGATCGTCGAAGGGCTCGTCGCGGTCGTCTCGGCGCATGGTAGCCGGTAGCGGTCGCCCCGTCAAAAGCTTTCCGTCGGACGGGTTACAGTGCCGGACGACGGTGGTAGACGGTCCCCGTCACCCCGGGGCGGTTGGGCTGTCGAACCGACCGTCTCAGAACCCGACGCCGAGGCAGCGGTCCGTCGTCTCGACGCTTTCGTCGGCGTCTTCGGTCCCCGCGATCGCCCGGATCGCGTCGACGTTCTCGGGGACGACGTCGCTCTCTTGGTGGATCGCCTGGAAGAGGTACAGGTCCCGACCCGTCGTCGAAATCGACTCCGCCCAGACGCAGTTCTCCCAGAGGTCACCCCGGGGTCGGCCGGCGTCGAGGGCGAACTCCTTCAGTTTTCCCGCCCCGTCGACGGCTGCCCGCTCCGGTATCAGGAACAGCCGATCCTCCGCCGCGAGCAGCTCTCTGACCTCCGTCGCCTCGACGCGGCCCTCCAGGGTGACGTTCACGCTGTGGAGGTGCATCAGGGTCGCGGGCACTTTCACCCCCAGCGTGTCGATCGCGAGCTCCGGGAAGATCGTGTTCACGTCGGGGCCGTGGTGGGAGGGGAGGGCCACGGGGTCGGGGAGGATGTCGTTTATCGGTCCGCGGGAGCTCTGTCCGGGGTCGCCCCCGCGGCGAACGAGCGTCGCTCGGACCTTCTCGACGCCGTAACTCTCAGAGAGCGGCGCGATCAGCCGCGAGAGTCCGGTCGTGTTACAGGAGACGACCCGGACGCTGTCGGCACCGACGGCCTCCTCGAAGTTCGCGCGGGCGTTGAAGCTGACGTCCGCGACGTCGGCGTCCTCCCCGCCCTGGTAGATCGCCGGCGTTCCGAGGGCCTCGTACATCGAGGCGTTCTCCGCACCGACGCCGGAGGGCGTCGCGTCCACGACGACGTCGGCGGCCTCGACCAGCGTCTCGACCGGGCCGGCGATCTCGAGTCCCGCCTCGGCGAACCGGTCGGCCCGTTCCTCGATCGCCGCATAGAGCGGATACCCCTCCGCGATCGCGCGCTCGGCTTCGAAGTTCGGACGGGTCTTTGCGACCCCACACACCTCCATGTCCGGCTGGGCCCGAACGGCGTCTGCAACCCGTTTACCGATCGTCCCGTAGCCGTTGATAGCGACCTGTAACATGTCCGTACGCGCCCCTGCACCACCGAGGTGCAAAACGGTTTCGAGCCCCCGCCACCGGCCGACCGCGGATTCAAGAGGGATGGGGGGGCCAACGGCGGCATGATCGCGATCGCCGGATCGAAAGGCGGCTGTGGAACGTCGACGGTCACGCTCGGGCTCGCGGGGGCGTTCGCCCGGGCAGGGACGCCGACGCTCGCGGTCGACGCCGACAGACAGCTGCCGAACCTCCACGTGATGACCGGCCTCGACCGGGAGCCAACGGTCGCCGCGCTCGAGAACGGCGCCGACCTCCGGGAGGTCAGCCAGCCCCACCCGGAGACACCGAACGTCGCCGTCCTCACCGCGCCGACCCCCGACCAGGCGGTCGAGTACGGCCGGCTCGGCGACCGTCTCGACCTCGAGGGCGTACGGGCGCTCGTCGACTGCCCCTCCGGCGCCGGACCCGACGTCGCCGACCCGCTCTCCGGGGCCGACGGCGCGGTCGTCGTCGCCACGGGAACCGACCGCGGGCTCGAAGCCGCCGAGACGACCGTCGAGCTCGCTCGCCGGCTTGGCGTTCCGATCTACGGCACCGTATTCAACCGCTGTTCGGGGATCCCCGATCGGGCCGAGCTGGCCGGCGTTCCACCGCTCGGACACGTCCCCGAACGGCCCTCGCCGCTGTCGAACGCGGAGGTCGCCACTGCCCTCGACGCCGTCGCCGGACGGATCGCATCTCGGAACCCGGTCCGTCCCCGTCCGTCCGATGGCTACGACCGGGTGCCGACCGGAACGGAGCCCCTCGACGACCACCTCGACGGCGGGCTCCCGCCGGGCTCGCTCGTCGCGCTCGTCGCCGACCCCGCCAGCGGGGCCGAGCGGCTCCTCCACCGGCTCACCGGCGTCCGGGGGACGCTCTACCTCTCGACCGGGCGCTCTTCGAGCGCCGTCTCCCGGGCCGTCGGAACGACTCCCGGCTCGGGGACCCCGACGGTGCGACGCGTCGTCGGCGAGGACGCGACCGGGGACGCGCTCGGGCTGATCGGGAAACTCCCGGACGCGGCGAACCTGATCGTCGACCCAGTCGACCCCTTAGAGCGGCGCGACAGGGGGACGTACGTCCGCTTTCTCGACGCCGTCGTCGACCGGCTGACCGAAACCGACGGGCTCGCGGTCGTCCACTGTCTCGAGACCACCGCGAACCGGTCGGCGACGCTCCGGGCCGCCGACGCGGTCTTCCAGGTCGACGCGGACGGTCGCCTCTCGATATCGAAGTATCGCCCGGACGCCGACGCAGTCGGCGCCGTCGAGCTCGGGTTCGCCGACCGGGTGCCACCGGCTCCGTCGTCGCCGGCGGGCCGGGGGTGAGACGGTGGTCGATCTCCCCCACGAGGTGCTCTTCGGCGTCGCTTACGGGCTGGTGACCGGCCTCGTCCCCGCGCTGGCGGTCGGCCTGCTCGCCGCCGGGGTCCACACCGTGGCCGGTCGGTCGCTGCCCGTCCCCGTCGGCGGGACGGCCGCCGCCGGAGCCGCGCTCGCGGCGGGCGTCGGGGCGGGCGTCTTGGACACGACGATCGGCGCGTCCACGGGCTCTCGCGTCGGAACGGCTGCCCTCGTCGCGTTCCTGCTCGGGGTCGTCGCGACGGGCGTCGGGACGCGGGTCGGTACCGAACTCCCCCACGGGGGGCCGTACCGACTCGTGGGGGGCGAGACGCTCTCGGCCGATGCCCTCGAAGCCGTCGACGCCGCCGGCCAGGTGACGATCCGGCCCGCCGGCGACATCGGCTCGTTCGAGGGGTATCCGCCGCCCGGCCCCGCGCTTCGAACGGCGCTCTCTGAGGCCGTCTGGCGGCTGCCGGCCGACCTCCAGCTCACCGAACTCGAGCGTCGCCTCGAGCGACGCCTCCGAACGGATCACGACCTCTCCCGGGTCGCCGTCTCGGTCGACGGTCGCGGGCTGGCGACGATCACCGCCGCACCACCCCTCGAGGGGATCGGGGCGGCGCTCCCGGAGGGCCATCGCGGCATGGTCGTCGACGGTCCCTTCCCGGCCGGTCTGACGCCCGGTGACGGCGTCGCGATCGACGACGGAACCGTCCGCGGTGAAGTCCTGTCCGTCCGCGACACCGATCGCCGACGTTCGGGGGGCCGTGCCGTCGATCACCACGTCGAAGACGACCCCGGTGACGGGAGGCGACTCGTCGTCGCGGTCGGGACGGCCGACTCGGGAGGGGTGCTCGCGGACGCCGATCATCGCGTCATCGCGCTCCCGTCGCGGGACGATCCCGTTCTCGAGGCGACCTCGCTTCTGGCCGGGGCCGGCCACCCGGTGAGGGCGATCGACCTCGACGACGGGTCGGCCGAGCCACCGGGGACGATCGGCGTTCGCGTGGACGGACGCTGGCGGTTCCCGGCCGACGGGGTCTCCCCGACCGGGGCCGACCGGGCGTTCGTGGCCGGCCCGCCGGAGGAGACGTCGGCGTCCGCGGTCGGTCCGTCGGGGGGTGGACGGTGAACGGGACCCTGACGCCTGTCGATCTCGGCGCGGCGCCGCTTCACACACTCTCGCTCGTGTGGGAGGCCGCTGTCGGCGTCGTCGGCACGGCCTTGCTCGCCGGGCTCGTCGGTCTACTGGTCGGCGCGGGATACCGACGGGCGACGACTCGTGTCCCGCCGGCCGGGGCCGCGACGATCGCCGGCCTCGGGGCCGCCGGGGCGTTCCTGTGGACGGTCGCGTTGCGCTCGGAGCCGTCGCTCGCCGGCGTCACCCTCGGCGAACGGGCGAGTGCGGGCTACCTGCTCGCGACCGTCCTGGTCGGGGGCGTCCTCGCAGCCGGGGGCGGTCGACTCGGCGACGGGATCGTCAGGGAGCTCGCCGACGTCCGGACGATCGACGCGGAGGGAGAGGCCGCGGCGACCGTCCGCTCCGCCCGCCTCGCCGTCGTCGTCGAGCTGCCCGAAACGGTCGAACGGGCGACGGGCTACCTGCCGGTCGATCCGTCGGTCCGTCGGGCGCTGTCAGGGGCGACGATCCGTCTCCCGTACGGCCTCTCGGTGGCCGAACGCCGGGAACGGATCGAGCGCCACGTCGAACGCGACTATGGGGTCGACCACGCGGACGTGGACGCCGACGCCGACGGCACGGTCGACGCCCTCGCCGTCGGCCGCCGTCGATCCGGTCTCGGATCGACCCTCCTGCCGGGGACGGTCGGCGTGGCGATCCGCGCCGATCCGCCGCCGGCGTCGGCCGCGGGCGACCCCGTCGAGATCCGAACGGACGACGGGCGGCTGGCTGCCACCGGCACGCTCCGGGCGACGGACGACTCGGTCGCGACGGTTGCCGTCGAGGCCAATCGCGTCGCCGACCTCCACCCGGAGATGCGTCACCGTCTGGTCGCCCTCCCGGAACGGTCGACCGACGGCCACGAGTTCGTCTCGACGCTCCGTGGCGTGTCGGAGACGGTCGTCGCGGTCACCGTCGAGACCGACGGTCCACTCGACGGTGAGTTCGTCGGCTGGCTCCCCGGACTGGCTCTCGTCGTCGACCGCGAGGACGGGCCGACGGCGCTGCCCAAGGACGGCGAGACGCTCCGTGGCGGCGATCGCCTCTGGCTGCTCGGCTCGCCCGCCGAACTGGCGAGCCTCGACGACTGCCGGTCGGCCACGGCGGGGGACGGATGGTGACCGTCGAGGCCGACGTCCGTCGGCGCGGGGGGCTCACGCTCGTCCGGGCGGTCCTGACGAACGACCACGCGACGGCCCGGACCGTCCGGCTCCGGAGTCGGCTCGGGGGTCCCGTCCGACCGCCGAGGCGGAACGGTGTCGTCGATCCCCGGTGGAACGACGGCGTCTGGGAGGTGACGATCGGACCCGGCAGGTGCCGTGGTGTGGGTTTCGTGAGTCCGGCGCCACCGACCGAGCCACCCATAGAGGTCGTCTCGACGGATCGCTCTCACGACCGGGGCCGGTCCCCGGAGGCGGTGCTCGCCACTCTCGACGGCTGGCGGCCGACGGACGCGACCGCTGGAGGGCCGTGATCGTCGCGGTCGCCGGCGGCAAAGGCGGCGTCGGCAAGTCGACGACGGCGCTGAACCTCGCGGGCGAGCTTGGGGCCGTCGCCGTCGACGCCGACCTGGCGACCCCGGATCTGCCTCCCGGCACCGGTCCCGACCTCCACGACGTCCTCGCCGGCCGCGTCGAGCCGACCGCGGCGGTTCGGGAGGGCCGGGGTGTGGCCGTCCTTCCCGCCGGGCGGAGTCTCGCGGGGGTGCGTGCCGCCGACCTCGGGGAACTACCGCGCGTGCTGGCCCGCGTCGAACGGGAGTGCGGACGGGTGATCGTCGACTGTCCGGCGGGACTCGCCCGCGACGTGGGCGTCGTCCTCCACGGCGCCGACCTCGCGGTCCTCGTGACGACGCCCGATCGCGTCGCGCTCGTGGACGCCCTCCGGACGCACGAGCTCGCAACCGCCCTCGGTGCGCCCGTCGGCGCCGTCGTGTTGAACCGGGCCGGCCACGATTGCGGCCTCGCGGGACGGCTCTCCCGGCGGCTCGGCACGGCAGTGACGACGGTCGAATCGGCCGACGTCGTCGCCGCCGCCACGGCAGCCCGGACGCCGATCGGGGAGTACGCTCCCGAGGCAGCGGCAGTCGGGGCCTACCGGTCCCTCGCCGACTGCCTCGAGCGGGCGTACGACCGGCTCCGGCGGCCCTGACACGTTCCTCGCGCGCAGTCCAGCCCGTTACGGCGGGCTCGCGGCGCTCTCGGGTGGGCTCACCGGCGAGTCGATCGACCCCGCGGCGTACGCGGAGGACTTCGAGGAGACGCCCGCCTTCGTCGGCTGTGGCGACGTCGATTCCAACATCCCCGCCCAGCGAGTCCACGAGTCGGCGGCCGTCTTCGAATCACCCGGTGCCACCGTGACCAAACACCTCTACCGGGGGATGGGCCACGGGGTCAACGAGGTCGAGTTCGTCTCGGGGATGGTCGACCGCTGGGCCCGCGGTCAGTACTCGGTACCCTTCCGGGCTCGCTGGCCGGCGTCGATGGGGTGGGTCACCTTCCGGACGTTCGTGACCAGGTCGACGTCCTCCGTAACGTACGTCGGCTCGGCGTGTCCGCCGGTGAGCACGAGTTCGAGCGCGTCGGGTTTCCCGCGGACGAGTCCGACCAGCGCGTCCGGATCGATCAGCCCACGGTTCGTCGCGTAGAGGACCTCATCGAGGATCAGCATGTGGACGCCCTCCTCTGGGTCGGCTCCGAGCGGGATCGGTTCGGTCAGCTGGGCGTCGGCAGCGGCCGCGACGAGCTCTTCGGCCCGGGCGAAGCCGGCGCGTGCTTTCGCCGCGTGCTCGTCGTCCTCTGAGCCGTCGAGAAAGCCGTGCCAGCCGTAGTTGCCGGTGTTCTCGTAGCTCATCCCGGGCAGCGCTTCGATCGCGTCGTACTCTCCACGTACGGGCTCGACGCTCGATGCGCCGCCTTTCATGAACTGCAACAGGTGGACGCGGTAGCCGTGGCCCGCCGCCCGAAGACCCATTCCGAGGGCTGCGGTGGTCTTGCCCTTACCGTCTCCCCACCAGACCTGGGTCAGACCGAACTCCTCCGGAGCGCGCGGTTCGACCCCCCTTGGCTCGGGCGTGCGGCCCTCCCCCGGCGTTCGCTC